>NZ_CP084951.1:3000000-3271523 GCF_022788655.1 Sulfitobacter indolifex
TGTTCGGCCAATTCGGCCTGTTGTTTGTCCTGGATTTCCTTAGCGGTGCGGAGCATCGTCTTCACCCCCGCCGCAAGGCCCAGCATTACAAAAAGCACCATGAAGATGGGCAGCGTGCCAAACAGCACATCAAGCCCGTATCCGATGCCGAAACCGATCCCAAGACCGGCCACAAGTTCGATCACCATCCGCCATGCCATATTGGCCTGAGAATAATGCTCATCCGCTCGGGGCTTGGGTGCGCCGCGTTGTTTCGCAGCTGCCAGTTTGGCCTCAAGCTGCTCCATCTGCTGCCGTTGGTCCGGGCTGGTCACACCAAAATCCCCATCGGAATATCTGCTGCGGTGCTAATGTTAGGGCGGGTTAGAGTCAACTGCGTTCGGCCATGCGAATAATGCTTATATTTCATCAGCTTAAATTGATACCGCGCCTTCAAGGGCTGAAACACCGCGTCGAAATCCCAGCAAAAGCCCGCCCCGACCTTATTCAACCCAACGGTTAAGTTAGCGTCATGCTCGCTTTCCCACGCCCGCTCTCCGCGCTATGCAGGTGCATGACCCAAGACCTAGATCAGGTATTTGCCGCCCTCGCCGACCCAACCCGCCGCGCCATCCTAGCGATGCTGTTGGAGGACGATATGGCCGTGACGGATGTGGCCGAGCCTTTTGAGATGTCGCTTGCGGCAATCTCAAAACATCTGGGCGTGCTGACGGCAGCCAGGCTCATCAGTCAGGAAAAACGGGGGCGGGTGAAATGGTGCAAGCTGGAACCGGATGCGCTGCGAAATGCGTCGGTTTGGATGCAGGGGTTCGGGCAATTCGAGCCGGTGAACCTAGATGCCTTCGAGCGATTTCTAGAAATCGAATTGCCTGATGCGGGCGAAGGCGCAGCGCGCTCAGGGTCAGAGTAGAGTGATCCCCCCTTGCCACGAGGTAAATAAGACAAGGGGAGGATCAATCGACGATCAGATGACGCCGAATGCAAAACGCAAAATAGCCAATACCACTACGATCAACCCGATCAGGTAAATAATACTACGCATGGTTGTGTCCTTCACTATGATTTCACGCCCCAACGCAGGATTGAGCACTCTGGTTCCATTAATTCCACAACTTTTTGAATTTTTGTGATTTTTCCGCTCTATCTTCGCGCAGCAGCAGGTAAAGCGCCAGAATCGTCATCAGGACGCCTCCCCAAACCATCCCGCCCGGAAGCGCATTGCCAAAGCCTAATTCCCACAGGATTACCCAGCTTGGCGTGAGGTAGGTATAGGCCATCACCTTGGCCGACGGCAGCCGCAACGCTGCGAATTGCAGCAAGACCACCGTGGCCGCCGTGGCAAAGACCGCAACGTATAATATAGTGATCCAAACCAGGGGACGCAGCGCGCTCCAGTCCGTCGCGCGGATATCTTGCCACCCGTAGAGCGCCAGTAACACCGTGCCCGCCAGTAACGTGCCAAAAGTGAACATCACCGCGCTTTCGCCTCGGTTCAGCCTGCGCACCATCGGTGTATAGACTGCGTGACTGATGCAGCCGACGAAATAGATCGCCTCCCCGCGCCCAACATCGAACGACAAAAGCGCCGCGAGGTCGCCGCGAAAGATCACCCAAAGCGCCCCGGCCCCACCAATCGCCAGTGCCAGCGCCATGCGCGGGGTCATGATCTGCCGCATCAGCAGCCACGCAAACCCCGCCGCCATCACCGGGACGAGCGTAAAGACCGCCGCCGCAGCGACTGGTGGTGCGGTTTTCAGCCCCTCGAACATCAGCACGAAGTACAGGGTAAAGAGCGCCGCCAGCACGAAGTATCGCCAAGGCGCGGCAAATCCTGCGCGGCTGATATCGCCCCGCCCCCACGCCAGCACGCCAACCAGCAGCGTCGCTAAAGCAAACCGCACTGTATTCAACGCCGTCGGGGTAATCTCATTCGCGACCTGCGCCCCGAGCGAGAATGAGCCAGCCACCAGCGCCGAGAAACATAGCATTGCCAAATGGCCCTGCGCAGACGCGCTCAGTCGGGGCATGAGACAGCCTCCTCGGCATGTTCCTTTAGAAAGCGCAGCACCGCCTGCACCTTGCTGGTGCGGTGCAAATCAACATGGGTCACAAGCCAAAGCGCACTACCCCAATCGGCGCGCGGCGCGTGGATTTCGACAAGCTCAGGGTCTGCGCGCCCCATCGCGGCAGGCAGACCGCCGATCCCTGCCCCGGCCCGCAATGCTGCTTCCATCGCGGCACCACTGGAACTGCGCCAAGTGATGCTTTCTTCGGGCACATTGGCCCAAAGCCATTGATGATAAGGCGCGCGGCTGTCGCGGTTGTCTGCCGCGATGAAACGGTGCTTCGGATAATCCTCCGGCCCCTGCGGGATGCCGTATTGCGCCACGTAGTTTCGGCTGGCATAGGCCCCCACCGAAAGCTGCGAATAGGGTTGTACTACATTGTCAGGCTGGTCTGGCGCGGCCCCTGCGCGGACTGCCACATGCGCCTCGCCATATTCCAACCGGAACAGACGATCCCCGATAAGATAGCGCACCACCAACTCAGGGTTCTGACGCTGGAACTCGGTCAAGAGCGGTGCGAGCCGTGGCGCCAGAAAATCAAGCGACGTGATAACCAATTCGCCCGAGACATCGCTGCCGCGTCCTTTGATCCGCCCGGCCAACTGGCTGAACTGATCATCCGTGGCCCGCGCCACCCGCAACAGATCTTCGCCCGCCTCGGTCGCGGTATAGCCGCGCGCGTGGCGCTGAAACAACTTAACGCCAAGCCGCCCCTCCAAAGCATCGATATGGCGGATAACGGTAGCATGGTGCACGCCCAGCACCTCTGCCGCGCCGCTTACCGTCCCCATTTGCGCGACTTGATAGGCGGTTCTGATCTCGTCCCAATTGTCCATTCGCTCACCCTGCCTTCCCGACCTGTGCATTTACGAACATGGTCACGTTCATCCTGGCAGTTGTGTTCGCGAGCACAATGGCCAATTCATTGTCATCAGATTTACATTGGAACAAGGACCAGCATCATGGCCACCCTGCGCATCGAAACCTCCGTGAACCGCGAAAACTCTGTCACCCGCAAACTGACAGACCGCATCATCTCCACCCTCGGCGACAGTGACGTTGTTACCCGCGACATCGCCACCGAACCCCTGCCGCTGATCGATTCCGCATGGGCCAGCGCCCGCGTGAAACCCGTCGAAGAGCGCAGCACCTTGGATCAAGATGCCCTCGCCCTCTCCGACACATTGGTTGCCGAAGTCCAAGCCGCCGACACCATCGTCATCAGCGCGCCGATCTACAACTTCACCATCCCCGCGTCTTTGAAAGCGTGGATTGACCTGATCGCCCGCGTCGGCGTGACCTTCAACTACACCGCAGAAGGCCCTGTCGGCTTGCTGGAAAACAAGCGCGTCATCGTCGCCTTCGCCTCCGGCGGCACCGGCATCGATTCCGCCGCCGATTTCGCCAGCGGCTATTTGCGCTTTGTGCTAGGCTTCTTGGGCATCACCGATGTCACCTTCGTGGCCGCGGACCAATTGGCCGTAGACGCCGAAGGCACCATCGCCCGCGCCAACGCCCAGATCGACGCGCTGCGCGACGCGGCCTAAGCGCTACCGGCATCTAACCTCGGCCGCGTCCCCTTGCCGGTGGCGCGGCTTTGGCTTGGGCCAGCTTTTGCCGCCCAGCCTGTCTGGCTTGACTCACACCCCGCCAGCGCGTAAACGGCCCCCAATCTCCGGAAGCATTGCCTTCCGGTCCCGGCATGACGTCGGGATCGCCCCCAGTCAGCGCGTTGCGCCCACTGGGGCATTTGTGCATTTTCGCGCGCGTCCTTAATTAAGGGCAAGTGCAACCGACCCGAAAGGCCCTGTGCCCATGTTTGAAAATCTCAGCGAACGGCTCTCTGGTGTCTTTGACCGCCTGACCAAGCAAGGCGCGCTCAGCGACGAAGACGTTAAAACCGCCCTGCGTGAAGTGCGCGTCGCCCTGCTGGAGGCCGACGTCTCGCTCCCGGTGGCGCGTGATTTTGTCAAAGCGGTGCAGGACAAGGCGACCGGCCAAGCGGTGACCAAATCGGTCACGCCCGGCCAGCAGGTCGTAAAAATCGTTCATGACGCGCTGATCGACACGCTGAAAGGCGAAGGCGAGCCCGGCGCACTCAAGATCGACAGCCCGCCCGCCCCGATCCTGATGGTCGGCCTTCAGGGTGGCGGTAAAACCACCACCACCGCGAAACTGGCCAAGCGCTTGAAAGAGCGTGACGGCAAGCGCGTGCTGATGGCCTCGCTTGACGTGAACCGCCCTGCGGCGATGGAACAGCTGGCGATCCTCGGCGTGCAAATCGGCGTCGACACGCTGCCGATCGTTAAAGGCGAAAGCCCCGTGCAGATTGCCAAGCGCGCCAAAACGCAGGCGGGTCTGGGCGGCTATGACGTCTATATGCTAGACACCGCGGGCCGCCTGTCCATCGACGAAGAGTTGATGCAACAGGTCAAAGCCGTGCGTGACGTGGCCAATCCACGTGAAACATTGTTGGTGGTCGACGGCCTGACGGGCCAAGACGCCGTGCACACTGCCGAAAACTTTGACGAGCGCATCGGCATCACCGGCGTCGTCCTCACCCGGATGGACGGCGATGGCCGTGGTGGTGCAGCCCTGTCCATGCGTGCCGTGACCGGCAAGCCGATCAAATTCGTCGGTCTTGGCGAAAAGATGGACGCGCTTGAGACTTTCGAGCCTGAGCGCATCGCGGGCCGCATCCTTGGCATGGGCGACATCGTCGCGCTGGTTGAGAAAGCCCAAGAAACCATCGAGGCCGAACAGGCCGAGAAGATGATGAAGCGCATGGCGAAGGGTCAGTTCAACATGAACGACCTGAAGATGCAGCTTGAACAGATGATCAAGATGGGCGGCATGCAGGGCATGATGGGCATGATGCCCGGCATGGGCAAAATGGCGAAACAGGTCGAAGATGCCGGTTTTGATGACAAAATCCTCAAGCAGCAGATCGCCCTCATTCAGTCGATGACCAAGAAAGAGCGCGCCAACCCTGCCCTGCTGCAAGCCAGCCGCAAAAAGCGCATTGCCAAAGGTGCCGGCATGGAGGTTTCTGACCTCAACAAGCTGATGAAAATGCAGCGCCAGATGTCCGACATGATGAAGAAGATGGGCAAAATGGGCAAAGGCGGCATGCTCAAGCAAGCCATGAAGGGCATGATGGGCAAAGGCGGCATGCCCGGCGGCATGGACCCCAGCCAGATGGACCCTAAGGCGCTCGAAGCTGCGGCCAAGCAGATGGGCGGCAAGCTGCCCGGCGGTCTTGGCGGCGGCATGGGCCTACCCGGCGGCCTCAGCGGTTTCGGGAAGAAGAAATGACCGACACCACCACAGATACCGCCACACGGGCCGCCGAACTGTTGAAAGAGCACCGCGCCTCGATCGACCGGCTCGATGCGATCCTCGTCTATACCTTAGGCGAGCGGTTCAAACACACACAGGCCGTGGGGAAACTCAAGGCCACACACGACCTTCCCCCGTCCGATCCAGCCCGCGAAGCGGCACAGATCGAACGGCTCGAAGATTTGGCGGAGGCGGCCGACCTCGACCCCGCATTCGCCAAGAAGTTCCTGAACTTCATCATCGCTGAAGTCATTCAGCACCATAAAAGCCACCAAACGTAAGGCGGGGCGCACCCCCTTCTTACACACCAACTCAAAGGACTACTCACCATGGCTATGAAAATTCGTCTCGCCCGCGGCGGCTCCAAAAAGCGCCCCTTCTACCGTATCGTTGCAGCCGACAGCCGCATGCCACGCGACGGCCGCTTCATCGAGAAGCTGGGCACTTACAACCCGCTGCTGCCGAAAGACAGCGAAGAGCGCGTGAAGATGGACGTTGAAAAGATCGAAGCATGGATCGCCAAAGGCGCCCAGCCGACCGAGCGTGTGACACGCATGCTGGAAGCCGCTGGCGTCCGCGAAAAGACCGAGCGCAACAACCCCAAGAAGGGTACACCGGGCAAGAAAGCTCAGGAGCGCGTGCAGGAGAAGGCCGACAAAGCCGCTGCCGCTGCTGAAGCCGCCAACGCCCCTGCTGAAGAAGCTTCCGCAGAATAAACTGCGAGCGCCCGGCATGGATGAATTCTCTGAAGACTTCCGTGCCGGGCTGCACGACTTGATGCGATGGCGGCGCGACGTGCGCCGCTTTCGCACAGACCCGCTGGACGAGGCGCTGGTGCAAACCTGCCTCGACAGCTTCACCCTCGCCCCCTCTGTGGGCCTGTCGGAGCCGTGGCGGATCATCCGCGTAACGTCCGACACCGCGCGCCAAGCCGCGCTTGAAAATTTCCAAACAGCCAATGCTCGCGCCCTCGCCGGATATAACGGTGAGAAGGCCGCGCTCTATGCCGGGCTCAAGCTTTCGGGCATGAGCGACGCGCCGGAGCAATTGGCGATCTACTGCGATGACAGCACCGACAAGGGCAGCGGCCTTGGCGCCGGAACCATGCCCGAAATGCGCCGCTATTCCGTGGTCGGCGCGATCAGTCTGATGTGGCTCACTGCCCGTGCCCACGGGCTTGGCTTGGGCTGGGTCTCGGTGCTTGACCCTGTGCGGCTGAACCGTGATCTTGACGTGCCAAAAGACTGGTCGCTGGTGGCCTATCTTTGCATGGGATGGCCGCAGGACAACAGCCTAACGCCGGAACTGGAAACCAAGGGCTGGGAAACACGCGCCCCAAGCCTGAAGATCGAGACCCGTTAATGAGAAAATTACTGTTCCTTCTGGCCGTGCTGGTGCTCGGCTTTGTCCTTGGCATCCGCTATGATCGGCAGTTAATGCAGGACGAATGCAAAACCGGTGCCGGGGAATGGACCGGGACGATCTGTGTGAATTCGGAGTTGTTGCAATGAGTGACCAAGACCTGATCTGCGTCGGTGCCATCGCCGGTGCCTACGGTGTACGCGGCGAAGTGCGCGTGAAAAGCTATTGCGCAGCGCCCGAAGATATCGAGACTTACCGCCCGCTTTACACCGAAGACGGCAGCCGGACCTTCAATCTTGCCCTACTGCATCAGGTCAAAAACGGTTTCGCCGCCCGCATCGCTGAGATCACGACGAAAGAAGAAGCCGACGAGATGCGCGGCCTGTCGCTGTTCGCCGCACGGGATCAACTGCCAAGCTTGCCGGATGATGAATTCTACCACGCTGATCTGATCGGGCTTGAGGTCTATGATACTGGTGGCACGCTGCTGGGGCGGGTGAAAACCGTGCAGAACCATGGCGCAGATGATCTGCTGGAGCTGCAGCTAAAGGGCACATCGGCCACGACCTTCCTGCCCTTCACCAAAGCCGCTGTGCCCACCGTCGATCTGGCCTCTGGCCGCATTGTAGCCGACCCGCCGCACGGCGTGTTGCCGGACGCGGCGGATGGCTGATCGCGGGCTTGGGTAATGCCGCGCAGGATCATCTTGCATCCCGGCTTTCACAAGACCGGCACCAGCAGCATCCAAGCCACGCTGCGCGCCAACCGAGCGGCGCTAAAACCACATGTCGCCCTGCGCCTGCGCTGGCATATGAAAGACCTGCTGCATGCCACCCGCGGCTATTCGACATGGCGGGATCCGATTACCCTTTTGAAGGTCGAGCACCGCTTTGACGCACTGCTGGAGGCGCTGCCACGGATGCCGCGCCGCACGCTCATTTTGTCGGCTGAAGAATTGGCAGGGCACATGCCGGGCCGGGGCGATTTGGCCGATTACAGCGCCGCACCTGAGCTGATCTTTGCGATGTGGCAGATCGTGCACCACCGTTTTCCAGACGCCGAGATTATCGTCCATCTTTCCACCCGCGCACCTGAGAGCTGGATACGCTCTGCCTATTGGGAGCATGTCAGCTCTTCTTCGATGACGCTGGACCTTAAGACTTTCTCCGCCCGCTACGCATCTGCAGCGCAATTAGATGCCATGGCGTCCGAGATCGCCGCCCGCCTGCCTTGCAGCGTGCAGCACGTCAGGTTGGAAAACTGCCGCGATCTGCCGCTCGGCCCTGCGACCCCGCTAGTTGATCTCTGTGATCTGCCGACAAATGTCATGACAAAGCTCGTGCAATCGCCGCCCATCAATGTTCGCCCCCCGACCGAAGTGCTGCAAGCTATGCTTGACGCCAACCGCCAACACGCCGATGACCCTGAGGCGCGCCGCCGCGCCAAGACCGCCATCCTCGAACAGGCAGACACCGTATGAAACCCACCCGCTCCCATGGTCGCCAAAGCGCGCGGCCCAGCCTGAAGCCCCGCGCCCTGATGCAGGACGCGCCCGATTATGCGGACGTTTGGCAGGCGCGGATCGTGACGCTGTTTCCCGATCTTTTCCCCGGCGTGCTGGGGGCCAGCCTGACCGGCAAGGCGTTGCAAGATGGGCGCTGGCAGTTGCACACCCATGATCTGCGCGAATTCGGCATTGGCAAACACCGGAACGTCGATGACACGCCTGCGGGCGGTGGCGCGGGCATGGTGATGCGCGCCGATGTGGTTGGCCCCGCACTGGCCGAAGCGCAGAGCCATGCGCATGGCCGCTGGCCGATCCTATACATGTCCCCGCGTGGGCAGCGGTTTGATCAAGCGATGGCGCGCGATCTGGCAGATTGCGCCGGCGTTACTATGCTTTGTGGGCGCTTTGAGGGTGTCGATGAACGGGTGATTGAACAATTCGGGATCACAGAAGTCTCCTTGGGCGATTTTGTGATGACCGGCGGGGAACTGGCGGCGCAAGCGATGCTCGACGCGACGGTACGTCTGCTGCCCGGCGTACTGGGCAATGCCGAAAGCATTGAAGAAGAAAGCCATGCTTCGGGACTGCTGGAGCATCCGCAATACACCCGCCCTGCCGAATGGGAGGGGTGCGAGATTCCTCCCGTGCTCATGTCAGGTAACCACGGCGAGATCGCCAAATGGCGACAAGCGCAGGCCGAGGAGCTTACCCGCACGCGCCGCCCTGACATGTGGGCCAAGCATCAAGATAAGGGCTAAGCGCCCGTGCCTTAAGGAACCGCCGCTCTCGGCGCGGCGTTGATCTCTCACATTGGAGGGAGACAACACATGCTAGAGATTATTCTAATTCTGCTCATTGTCGCGGCTGTGGCGGCACTTCTGGGTTTTGGCCGGGTTTCCGGTGCAGCACTGACCGGAGCAAAGGTACTTATCGGGATCGTGCTGGTGCTGTTCCTGCTTGTCGTCTTGGGCGTGATTGCGCTGGCCTAGAGTTTGGCGGGATCAAGGGCATCAACAGCCCTCTTGATCCCGCGCCTTTCGCCGCCTATACCCCGCTTATCCGGAATCGCTTTGGCGGCTCCGGTGCTTTGCGTTTAAGCGCAAGGGACCAAAGCAATGACGACGATACCTCCGGCGGGGGCCCTGCGATCCGAAATGATCACGGCGCTGCCCGAAAGAACCCGAAGCTCTGGGTCGCGACATAATTTCGTGGAATACCGCGAACATCATAGGAGATAGGTCAGATGAACCTGATCGCAGAGATCGAGGCGGAACAAGTCGCCGAACTGGGGAAAGAGATCCCCGACTTCCGTGCCGGTGATACCATTCGTGTTGGCTTTAAAGTCACCGAAGGCACCCGCACCCGTGTGCAGAACTACGAAGGCGTCTGCATTTCGCGCAAAAACGGCCGCGGCATTGCCGGGTCTTTCACCGTGCGTAAAATTTCCTTTGGCGAAGGTGTGGAGCGTGTGTTCCCGCTGCATTCGACCAACATCGACAGCATCACAGTAGTGCGCCGTGGCCGCGTTCGTCGCGCCAAGCTGTACTACCTGCGCAGCCGTCGCGGTAAATCCGCACGTATTGTCGAAAACGCCCACTACAAGCCGCTCTCGGGCGCGAAAGTTTAAAGGACAGGTCGATGAAAGCCGATACACATCCCGAATACCACATCATCAACGTCAAAATGACCGACGGCACTGTTGTGGAAATGAAATCGACTTGGGGCAAAGAGGGCGACCAGCTGTCGCTCGACATCGACCCCTCCGTGCACCCCGCATGGACCGGCAGCACAGGCCGGATCATGGATACCGGTGGCCGCGTGTCGAAGTTCAAGAACAAATACGCAGGTCTGGGCTTCTAAGCCTTTTTCCTCATTGCGAAAACAATGGCGCGGCCCCTGCGGGTCGCGCCTTTTGCGTTTAAGGACGGGATGAAAGCGAGACCGGGCGTTTCGGGCTGGCGAGGTGCACGGTATTTGCAAAAGGATGAAGTGGGGGGGGGCAGTCACGTGCCGTTTAGAGCAGCGCGTAACTGGCAGCCGGGGTCAGAGGCGGCGCTCTTGTAGGGCGGCTTGGGCACCGTAACCGTGTAGATGGGAGAGAACCGCGCCGTAGACGATCAGCAAATAGGCAAGAAGCTCTATGCCTTCTTGGACGGTGGTTTTAACTTGTGGATCATAGGCGCCCGCCATGACCGCCTCCCATAGGGTGCCAGTGCCGAAGGTGCGCGAAAAGAAGAGCAGCAGCACCACGCCGATATAAACAAAGGTGGCCGAGCGCGTTTGTAGGTGGTGCAGCATTGGCAGAAGGGTCGTCCCCCGGTTGCGCCAGGCGATCAGACAGCCCACCGTCAGCGTCAACAGCGCGGGGTAAATCCAAAAACCGTGTTGGATACGGTCCAGCACAACGTCATATTCGCGCAAAAACATGCAGGCAAAAAGCGTTGCCACCAACGTCAGATACCCCCGCATGCCCACATGCCGGTACGCCCCAAGCACAAAGATCGCGACAGCGACAGCCAGAAACACGTTGTGCAGGTGCTCTGTCAGCGACTCTTCTGAGACGCCGTCACCCAAGACTGTTGTATCGAGATAAACCGTAACCGGCACCAGCGCCACCAGCAGGCACACAAGTGCGAACTCAGCAATCACCGCCCCCAGCGACGGCAGCACGCCGCGCGCGGTCCTTGGCTTGAAATTGCGTGATGTGCCGGGGGTAGGATCTGCCATAGGGGGGCCTTGCTTCAACGGTTACTCTGACCCCCTCTGGGGCAGCAAAACGCGGTGGTACACTACGCCTCTGACAGTGAAAATAGGGCAAATCTCTCTGATGTCCAAAAAGCGGCAGAGCTGCCACGGTCTGGCTTTACAAGCTCCCTCGCCACTTTCCAAAGCTGAGAACCCTACATATAGTGTGGCTCAACAATATCCTGCTGAAACGGCGGGCGCGAAGGGACAGCAGAATGGCGCATATCATCGTCGTCGGTAACGAAAAGGGCGGCGCGGGAAAATCGACCGTTTCCATGCATGTGGCAACGGCTTTGGCGCGTCTAGGGCATAAGGTCAGCGGCTTGGACCTTGACCTGCGGCAACGGACTTTTGGCCGCTATATTGAGAACCGCCGCGATTTCATACGCGAGGCTGGCCTGACACTGGCGAGCCCCACTTTGTGTGAGCTACCAGACGTCGAGGCCAGCACCCTGCGCCCCGGTGAGAACATGTATGATCACCGTCTCAGTGCCGCCGTGGCCGAGCTGGAGCCCGACAATGATTTCATTTTGATCGACTGCCCCGGCTCGCACACCCGGTTGAGCCAAGTTGCCCATTCGCTGGCGGATACGCTGATCACGCCGTTGAACGACAGTTTCATCGATTTTGACCTTTTGGCCCATATCGACGCCAACGGTGAAAAGATCACCGGGCCGTCCGTCTATTCCGAAATGGTCTGGAACGCCCGGCAATTGCGGGCGCAGGCCGGGCTTTCGGCGATTGACTGGGTCGTGGTGCGCAACCGTTTGGGTGCGCAGCGGATGGTCAATAAGGAAAAGATGGAACGCGCGATTGGCAACCTTAGCAAGCGGATCGGCTTTCGCACCGCACCGGGATTTAATGAGCGGGTGATCTTTCGCGAGCTGTTCCCGCGCGGTCTGACGCTGCTTGACCTCAAGGATATCGGGGTGAAGCAATTGAACATCTCAAACATCGCCGCGCGGCAAGAGCTTCGCGATCTGATTAAGGCGCTGGAACTGCCGGGCGTGACTGCCGACTTTTAAAGTTAGTGGTGGGGCAGCGGCGCCACCACGCGGCGGCGGCGAGCGAGGGCGAAGAGGTTCGATAAGAACAGCGCCCCCAGCACAATCGCCCCGCCGATCAGCGCATAGATGCCCGGGTCTTCGCCCAGCACGGCCCAGACAAGCAGCGGTGCAAGCACGGATTCCAAAAGCACCAGCAGGCCCACTTCGGCGCTTGAAATATAGCGCGGCCCAAGGGCGATCAGCCCTGCGCTGGCCGCCATAAAGACGGCATAGAGCAGCATTTGTGGCAACTCTGAGCCGGGCATCTGCAAGGGTTGCGCCACGGGAAGCAGCACCAGCCCCGCCAGCAGATAAGCCAGCGCAACCGCCGGCACCATGGACACCGCCCGCGCGTGCCGCGCCGCTGTCAGTGCGCCTGCGAAAATGGCTGAGATTGCCAGCGCCAAGAGATCGCCCGCGCGCGAGGCATTCTCGGTCTCGCCTGACCCGAATGCAATTACTGCCAGCCCCGCCAGCACTGCGGCAATGGTCAGGAACATGCGGCGGCTGATCGGCTCACCCAGAAAGACCCGGCTATAGATCGCGGCAAAGACTGGGAGCGAGGCGAGGATGAATACGACATTCGCCACCGACGTCAGCCGCACCGCCAGCACAAAACCCACCCCGGCACAGGCAACGCCACCGACATAGATCGCGCTGGCCCATCCGGCCCGGTGCAGAGCGCGAAACGGTGCGGTGCCCTGCGCCACAAGCACGCCTGTGCCAATCGCCACCCCCACCAATGTCACCTTCCAAAACGCCAGCGTCAGCATCGGCGCGTCGATAACCCGCACGAAAAGCGCTTCGGGAACGATGCACATCACCCCGAGAAAGGTGAGCAAGAGGCCTTTGGTTTGATCAGTCATGCGCCATCGGTGGCGCTTCCCGCCGCTTTAGTAAAGCCCCCCGGGCCTGCTTCTGACAGCTTGCGCAGCGCCCGCCGCAGAACCTCGGCCTCGGCGGGATCAAGTGCATCCATCAATGCCGCATCATAGCGCCGTGCGACGGCGCGCAGATCGTCATAGGCCGTTTGGCCTTGCCGGGTCAGAGACAGATACTCAACCCGGCGGTCATCCTCGTTGCGGGTGCGGTCAACAAAGCGGCGCTCAGTCAAACGGTGCACGGCGCGGCTGATCTTGGTTTTATGCATCCGCGCGCGCTGGCCGATGTCGCTCGCCGTGAGGCGGCCATAGAGGCCAAGATGAAACAACACCCGCCACTCTGTGCGCAGCATGCCGTAGCGATCCTTATAGATCTGCTGAAACTCCAGCGAGGACGCCTCTGCCGCTTGGTTCAGAAGATAGGGCAGGAATTGCTGCAATTGAAATTCGTCAGTTTCCATATCAGGCCGCTTGTTAGTTACAAATACAACTATTACAGTTGCAACAGATTCTGCAAGGGGGCACAGATGACCGACCATTCAAAGCCATCGACGATGACAACCGCGGCCACCACCTCGGGCACGCATCCGGGCTACATGCCCGGTTTCGGCAATGATTTTGAGACAGAGGCCCTGCCCGGCGCGTTGCCGCAAGGCATGAACTCCCCGCAGAAATGCAACTACGGCCTCTACGGCGAACAGCTTTCCGGCACCGCCTTTACCGCGCCGTCCCATCAGAACGAGCGGACATGGTGCTACCGCATCCGCCCGTCGGTCAAACATTCGTCGCGGTATGAGCGGATCGACCTGCCCTATTGGAAATCCGCCCCGCATGTGCCGCAGGATGTGACCAGCCTTGGCCAATACCGCTGGGATCCCGTGCCCCATTCCGATGTGCCGCTGACCTGGCTGACCGGCATGCGCACCATGACGACGGCGGGCGATGTGAACACCCAAGTTGGCATGGCAAGTCACGTCTATCTGGTCACCGACAGCATGGTTGATAGCTATTTTTACTCCGCCGACAGCGAGCTATTGATCGTTCCGCAGGAAGGCACCCTGCGGTTTTGCACCGAGCTCGGCGTGATGGACATCGCCCCGCAAGAGATTGCCATCATTCCGCGCGGGTTGGTCTACCGTGTCGAAGTGCTCGACGGTCCGGCGCGGGGGTTTGTGTGTGAGAATTACGGCCAGAAGTTCCACCTGCCCTCGCGTGGCCCGATTGGCGCAAACTGCATGGCCAATCGGCGCGACTTCAAAACTCCCGTGGCGGCCTTTGAGGACCGCGAAGCGCCCTCGACGGTGACGATCAAATGGTGTGGCCAGTTCCATGAAACCAAGATTGGGCATTCGCCGCTCGACGTGGTGGCATGGCATGGCAATTACGCCCCGGTGAAATACGACCTGAACACCTATTGCCCCGTCGGCGCGGTGCTCTTTGACCATCCCGACCCATCGATCTTTACCGTCCTAACTGCCCCTTCGGGCGTCGAAGGCACTGCCAACATCGACTTCGTACTGTTCCGCGACCGCTGGATGGTGGCCGAGGATACCTTCCGCCCGCCGTGGTATCATAAAAACATCATGTCTGAGCTGATGGGCAATATTCACGGCCAGTATGACGCCAAGCCCAAGGGTTTTGTTCCTGGCGGGATGAGTTTGCACAACATGATGCTGCCGCATGGGCCTGACCGAAATGCCTTTGAGGGCGCGTCTAACGCTGAGCTTGCACCGCATAAGCTCGACAATACGATGTCGTTCATGTTCGAGACCCGCTTTCCGCAGCATCTGACCGAATTTGCTGCCAAAGAAGCGCCTTTGCAGGATAACTACATCGACTGCTGGGAAAGCTTGGAAAAGAAATTCGATGGCACACCGGGCAAGAAGTAAGCCCGCCTGCCCCTTGAAAGGACCGACATGACCCTGATGACCTCTTGGGTGGAAAGCGCTAACAGCGCTGATACCGATTTCCCTCTCAACAACCTGCCTTACGGCGTTTTTACGACAAATCGGCTGGAGGCGCGCTGCGGTGTGGCGATTGGGGATCAGATCCTCGACATGGCCGCTTTGGAGGAAGAGGGCCTTATCACCCTCGCCGAAGAGCCGGTGTTTGACGTGCCCTATTGGAACGACGTGATGGACCTTGGCCCAGCGGCATGGGCATCTTTACGTGCGCGGCTGATTGAACTGCTCAGCGCCGATGCCGCTGATCAGGCCACCGTCGCGCCGCATCTGGTGCCGATGGCCGATGCCCGTCTGCACATGCCCATGATGGTCTCGGAATACACCGATTTCTACGCGGGCAAGCACCACGCGACCAATGTCGGCACGATGTTTCGCGGGGCCGAGAATGCCCTGCCGCCGAATTGGCTGCACATTCCGATTGGGTACAATGGCCGCGCCTCGACCGTCGTCGTCTCGGGCACTGCGATCACGCGGCCCAATGGCCAGCTAAAAGCGCCCGACGCCGATACCCCGCATTTTGGCCCCTGCCAGAAGCTCGATATTGAACTGGAAATGGGCGCGATCGTCGGCACCTCGACCGAGATGGGCCAGCCGATCAGCATCGAAGAAGCGGACGAGATGATCTTTGGTTATGTGCTGCTGAACGACTGGTCGGCGCGGGACATTCAAGCATGGGAATACCAACCGCTCGGCCCGTTTCAGGCCAAAGCCTTCGCCACGTCGATCTCCCCATGGATCGTGAGCCGTGACGCGCTTGAGCCGTTCCGCACCTCCACGCCAGAGCGCGAGAAGGACCTGCTGCCCTACCTGCGCGAAGAGAAGCCGGGCCTCTATGACATCGACCTGTCGGTGCTGATCCAGCCCGACGGCGGCGAGGCCGAGGAAATCGCCCGCACCAACTACCGCGAGATGTACTACTCCGCCGCCCAGCAACTGACGCATCATGCCTCTTCGGGCTGTGCGATGAACGCGGGCGATTTGCTAGGCTCCGGCACGATCTCCGGCCCTGAGAAATCGCAACGCGGATCGCTGCTGGAACTGTCGTGGGGTGGCAAAGAGCCTATCACCCTGAAGGACGGCAGCAGCCGCAGCTTTGTCGAAGACGGCGACACGCTGACCCTCACCGGTCACGCGCAAGGCAACGGCTATCGCGTCGGTTTCGGCAGCTGCACCGGCAAAATCCGCCCGGCAATCGACTTTTCCTGAACACATGAACGCGCCCTGACCGCCAGGCAAACCAAGACAGAAGGACATCACATGGCCAAGCAATTCGCATCCCAAGGGGACATGACCGAAAAGGAAATCTCTTTCACCGAGGTCGGAGAAGGTCTCTATGCCTTCACCGCCGAGGGCGATCCGAACTCTGGCGTCATCATCGGCGACGACAGCGTAATGATCATCGAGGCGCAGGCGACCCCGCGTCTGGCGAACAAGGTCATCGAATGCGTCCGCTCGGTTACCGACAAGCCGATCAGCCATGTGGTGCTGACCCACTACCACGCGGTGCGCGTGTTGGGGGCATCGGCCTTTGGCGCGCAGCAAATCATCATGTCCGAGAAGGCCCGCGCCATGGTTGCTGAGCGCGGCCAAGAAGATTGGGACAGCGAGTTCGAGCGTTTCCCGCGTCTGTTTGAAGGCCATGAAAGCATCCCCGGCCTGACATATCCCACCACCACCTTTAACGGGCGGATGAGCGTCTATCTCGGCAAACGCCGGGTCGACATCATGCAGCTTGGCCGCGCCCATACGGCGGGTGATGCGGTGATCTATGTGCCCGATCAAAACGTCATGTTCACCGGCGACATCGTCGAATACCACTCTGCCTGCTATTGCGGCGATGGGCATTTCCACGACTGGCCCGGCACGCTGGAACGCATCCGCGCCTTTGACCTAGACGCAATTGCACCGGGCCGAGGCGACGCGCTGATTGGCCGCGATATGGTCAACGCCGCGATTGACAGCACCGCAGACTTCGTCCGCTCCACGTACCGCCCGGCAGCACGCGTGGCTCTGCGCGGCGGCACGTTGAAAGAGGCATGGGACGCTGTGCGCGCCGAATGTGACCCCAAGTTCGGCGACTATGCGATCTATGAGCACTGCCTGCCCTTCAACGTCGCCCGCGCCTATGACGAAGCGCTCGACATCGACACCCCGCGCATCTGGACCGCCGCCCGCGACAAGGAGATGTGGGAGGCGCTGTCGGAATGAGTACGCGCTGGTTACATCTAAAACTCGCAGGTACCAAGGCCGCCGTCGTGCTGCGCGATGAAGGGCGGTCTTGGCTGCATTGGCTGCGCTCGTCTGACCATCACCGAGCACGGTGGAGGTTGGTCTGGGCTTCACTGATCCTGCTGGCGGTGATTGCCGCCCGGACGCTCGTGACCTAACAGCAAAGGAGCTGCCATGGCCTATGCCTACACCCCTTTCCCCTACAGCCCCCCGCCCGGCCTGACCGCGCCCGAGCCGCGGCATCCGGTGGTGATTGTCGGCGCTGGCCCCATCGGCCTGTCGATGGCGGTGGACCTGGCCCTGCGCGGCGTGAAATCTGTGGTGCTCGACGACAACAACGTCGTCTCCCTCGGCTCTCGGGCGATCTGTTGGGCGAAACGGACGTTGGAGATTTTCGACCGTCTGGGCATTGGTGAGCGGATGCTGGAAAAAGGCGTGACGTGGAAAGTGGGCCGCCAGTTTCACGGCGACCGAGAGGTGTACAACTTCGACCTTCTGCCAGAGCCGGGGCATAAATACCCGGCCTTTGTGAACCTCCAGCAATACTATGTCGAAGAGTATCTTGTGGAACGCGCGCAGGATTTCCCCGATCTGATCGACCTGCGGTTTCTCAACAAGGTCACCGATCACAAGGGCCACACCGATCACGTCGAACTGACGGTTGAAACGCCGGACGGGCCATATACGCTGGAAACCGACTGGTACATCGCCTGCGATGGCGCAGGCTCCGCCACCCGCAAACGCATGAACCTGCCCTTTGAGGGGCAAACCTTCGACGAACACTTCCTGATCGCCGATGTGGAGATGGAAACCTCTCCCTTCGGCGATCATGACACGCCCGAGCGCTGGTTTTGGTTCGCCCCACCTTTTCACAACGGCCAATCCGCCCTGCTGCACAAACAACCTGACAATATCTACCGCATTGATCTGCAACTGGGGCCAGAGACCGATCCAAAGGCTGAGGCGACCGAAGAGAAGGTCGTGCCGCGCCTTAAGCAGATGCTGGGCGATGCGCCTTTCCGGCTGGACTGGATGAGCGTCTACAAATTCCGCTGCGCACGGTTGGTGAAGTTCGTGCATGACCGCGTGGTCTTTGTTGGCGACAGCGCGCATGTGGTCAGCCCCTTTGGCGCCCGCGGCGGCAATGGCGGGGTGCAGGATGTCGATAACCTCGGGTGGAAGCTTGCCGCCGTGGTTCATGGCGATGCGCGACCCAGCCTGATTGAGACCTATGACATCGAGCGCGGCCATGGCGCGGATGAGAACATGCGCAACTCGGCCCGTGCGACGAACTTCATGACGCCAAAATCACCCATCGAAGCGCTGTTTCGCGATCAGGTGCTGACCCTTGCCTCAGAACATCCCTTTGCGCGCAAGCTGATCAATTCAGGCCGCCTGTCGCAACCCTGCTCTCTGGCGCACAGCCCGCTGCAAACCGCTGGCGACGCGCCGCTACGCCCCGGCAGCGCCCTGATCGACGCGCCGCTGATTGGGGCGCGGGGCGAAAGCTGGCTGCTGCGCGAAGTGCAGGGACAGTTCACCCTGCTGGCAGTCGGAGAGATTGCGGCCCCCGAAGTTCCCGGCCTTGACCGCATCGGCGTCGGCCAATCGCATGACCGCTATCGCTGCTTTAACGATCACCAAGGCCACGCGCAGCGACGCTATGGCAGCGGGTTTCTCTATCTGCTGCGCCCCGATGGCCATGTCTGTGCCGTCTTTAACCAGCCCGACAGCGCCGCAATCGCCCGTGCCTTTGACCGCGCAAAAGGAGCCGCCGCATGATCCTTGATGACAATCTCGGGCCCGAGGGCGATTGCGTTTATGCAGCCTTAATGGCCGCGCACGAAGGGCTGAGCGAAGCCGAAAGCCATTCCCTGAATGCACGATTGGTTCTGATGCTGGCAAATGAGGTCGGCGATCCCGCACGGCTTGAGGCGCTTTTCAAAGCAGCGCGCAGCTTGGCGTGAGCCACTCGTCTGCTCAATATTTTCCATAAAAATCCCGCTTGTCGGGCCGACATCCTGCGCTAGCTTTCTGTTCAACTTCCGGCGACAGACTTGACGCAACACGTCTGATCGGCAGACTAACACCCCGCGCCCATCTCAAGAGGCGCAAGAAACGCAGGTCAACTGCATCACCTGGCCCGACCAAAACTCGGGATTTGCGGCGCCCCCGGCCACCGCGCCAACAGAGAGGAAAATCATGAAATTTTTGACACGCACCGGAAAACCGCTGCCGCAATCCGTGCTAAATTCAGCCGAGAACGCCAAGAAAGATCCCGTCAATAGGCGCGAATTTCTGGCGATTGCCAGCGCCTTCGGGGCCACGTCTGCCACGGCCTACGCGATGCTTGGCATGGCTGCGCCTGCGCGCGCTGCGGCCCATGCCAACCTCAAGGAAGGCGGCACTGTGCGGATGCAGATGGAGGTGCGTGCTCTGAAAGACCCGCGAACCTACGACTGGTCGCAGATCGCGAACTTCAGCCGCGGCTGGCTGGAATATCTCGCGATTTGGGAAAATGACGGCACCTTCACCCCCGGCCTGCTGGAAAGCTGGGAAATCAATGATGACGCCACCGAATACACGTTGAACGTCCGCAAGGGCGTAAAGTGGAACGACGGCAGCGATTTCACCGCTCAAGACGTGGCGCGCAACATCGAAGGCTGGTGCGACAAGTCGCTCGAAGGCAACTCCATGGCGGGCCGTTTCGCCACGCTGGTCGACGAAGAGACCGGCAAAGCCATCGAAGGCGCAATCGAGGTGGTCGATGACCACACGGTTAAGCTGAAGCTGCCCAAATCCGACATCACGCTGATCCCCGGCATGGCAGACTATCCCGCCGCGATCACGCCCGAGGGTTTTGACCCCGACACCATGTTGGAAAACCCCAAGGGCACCGGCCCCTACCTGCCCGAGTCGCTCGAAGTGGGCGTGAAAAGCGTGCTAGTGAAGAACCCCGATCACACTTGGTGGGGCACAGAAGTCTTCGGTGGGCCTTACATCGACCGTCTGGAATATATCGACTACGGCACCGATCCATCCGCATGGATTGCCGCAGCCGAAGCCGAAGAGGTTGACGCGTTCTATTCCATGGAAGGCGAATATATCGACGTGATGAGCACGCTCGACGGCTGGAACGAGAACGAGATCGCTTCTGCGGCGACGATCGTGATCCGCCCCAACCAATTGGCCGAAGTGGACGGCAAGAAGCCCTATGAAGACAAGCGCGTGCGCAACGCGCTGCAACTCGCGGTCGATAACGCCGTTCTGCTGGAACTGGGCTATGCCGGGCGTGGGATCGTGGCCGAAAACCACCATGTTGGCCCAATGCACCCCGAATACGCGGAAATTGAGCCACCCAAGACCGACCCCGAAGCCGCCCGCGCGCTGATGGAAGAAGCCGGCATGGCCGATTATGAGCATGAGCTCTTTTCGATCGATGATGCATGGCGCAAAGACACGACCGATGCCGTCGCGGCCCAGCTGCGCGACGCGGGCATCAAGGTAAAGCGGACCATCCTGCCCGGTTCGACCTTCTGGAACGATTGGGTGAAATACCCCTTCTCCTCCACCAACTGGAACGCGCGGCCTTTGGGCGTTCAAATCTGGGCGCTGGCCTACCGTTCGGGTGAGGCATGGAACGAGTTTGGCTATGCCAACCCAGAGTTCGACGCGCTGCTTTCTGAGGCGCTGGCCACCGCTGATGTCGACGCACGGCGTGAGATCATGGCGCGGGGTGAGAAGATGCTGCAAGACGATGGCGTTACAATCCAGCCCTACTGGCGCTCGCTTTACAACCACACCCGCGAAGGGCTGGTTGGCGCAGGTCACCACATCGGGTTTGAATATCACCCGGCGCGGATGGCTTGGGCAGAAGAGTGATCATCCGCTAAATAGAAATACAAAGGGCCGCAGCGATGCGGCCCTTTTTCTTTGTGAAGCGTAGCCTCAGCCGCCGATCAGGTCTTTCGCCATCATCATATGCACGCCCTTTTCGCGGTTGACCGTCTGGGTGATGCGCAGATCCCCGGCCAGAGAGCACAGCACATAGGCGTCCTCCCGGCTGATCCCCGCGCGATCTGACACCAGCGTGATCATCTGGCGCAATGCCTTCTCGGCGCAGCGGTCAAGGTCAGGGGCCATGCCCATGGTGATGACATGCGTCGGCGTCTCTGCCTGAGGATAGGAGAGCGTGCGGTCCTTCAGCACCGTCAGGCGAAAACGGCCTTGCAGCGCGGTCTCAATCGCGGTGACACAGACCTCACCATCGCCCTGCGCGCCATGCCCGTCCCCACAAGAGAACAGCGCCCCTTCGTTGAACACCGGCAGGTACAGCGTGCTGCCCGCGACCAGTTCTTTGTTATCAAGGTTACCACCATGCTTGCGCGGCTCAATGGTGGCGATCCGGCCCCATTCGGGCGGCGGGGCCACGGCCATGACGCCAAAGAACGGGGCCAAGGGCAGTTCCAACCCCCAAGGCAGCCGTGCTATGCCCCGCTCTGCGTCCAATGGGATATTGGTGTGATAGCTCTCAGTGAAATCCTGCGGCAACGTGCCTGCAAGCGGGCGAATGAAGTTATATCCCCAGTCCTGCCGCAGCGCGACATCAAGGATATCAACTTTGAGCACATCACCGGGCATCGCGCCTTCGACGGCCACCGGGCCGGTCAGGATGTGACCGGGCAGCGGCGGCGGGCCAGCGTTGTGAATGTCGTAAAGTTCGGGCGGCACATGGAAGCCTTCCGGCGGCAGGCAGTTCGGTGCGCCAGAGACGGTGTTGATGATCACTTCCTGCCCGCTTTTGATCGTCAACGCGGCGGGGCGCTTGGCTTCAAAATATCCCCAATGGCAAGTCTCGGGTGCTGCGTTGAGTGTCGCGGTCATGAATTCGCTCCTTCGTTCGCTAGAATACCTTCGATCAACACCTGAACCCGCAGCGCCTCTTGTGGCGTGGCAAGACGGTTTGGCTTGCCCGCCATCAGCAACGCCATGTCATCAAGCTGTGCCTTAAGGCTGCTCGCGCGGGTATCGGTGGGGGCGGAATTGGTGGGGGCGAACTCTTCACCGGTTGAGACCGTATCCATCGCAAACTCAGAGATGCGGCGGCTGGCTGTCGCCCCTTTCACGGTCACTTCCTGCCGATCTGGCTGCGCACCGCCGACAGAGCCGAGGATCGAAACCGGCAGCCCCTTGGCATTGACCAACCGCGCGGCCACATGGGTTTCGCAAAGTTCGTCATCTGGGTATTCGGCATGAGCCCATTGCAGCGTCAGCGGCCCCAGCACACGTTCACTGAGGAACAGGAAATGCGAGATCACCTCGCGGGTCATCCCCCCCTCTTCGGCAAAGCGCAGCCAGTCCGCATCGCGCTGCCACGCGCGGGGCCACGCCGGGTAAGTCACAATGATATCGATGCCGCAGAGGTCGCCAAGCGCGCCTTCGTCGATCGCACGCGAGAGGTCTGTTAGCGCCGCCCCTGCCGCTTGGGTAAAGTTGACCGCCACAGGCACGCCTGCTGCTTCCAACTCGGCCACCAGCGCGCGGCTTTCGGCGATATCCACGCCGAGAGGTTTTTCAAGGAATATCGCCTTGCCTGCAGCGGCAGCTTCGAGTGCATAGGCTTTGCGTGGCACCGGGGGGCAGGCGAGATAGACAAGATCGACATCGGCCATCGCCTCGGAGGCCGTGGCCGTCGATGCCGCACCGGGCGCGACGGCACATGCAGCCTCGCAGGCGTTAGGGTTCGGATCCCACATGGTGGCGACCGTGAATTCAGGGTGCAGCGCCATGTTCTCGGCCATGCGCCGGCCCATGATCCCCAATCCGATTACCGCAGTCCTGATCGCCATCTGAATCTCCCTCATTTTACAGCGCGATAAGACGCTGCATTTGGGGGAACTTCAACTGCGCCCGAGGCGCTTGTTTTAGGCGAGGTCGGCGCGCACCAAAGGCTCAATCACACGGGCCAACTCTTCCGGCGCAGATTGGCTTTCGAACACATCCGCGATGGTGAAGACACAGGTGAACGACCCTTCGAAACACAGCACCCCATTCTGGCGGGCCTTCATGCCGAAAGTGATAGACTTGTTGCCCAGTCGGGTCGGGTAGGTCTCGCACATTAGCTTGTGGCGCGGGGTAACTGGGCTGCGGAAATCCATTGACAGGTTCACGAAAGGCGTGCCGATGTTGCGGTCGATCTGAAGCTGGAACCACCCGTCGCCGTCGAAATGCGCCTCCCACCACGCGTTGATCGCATCGAGCGCGAAATAGGGTAGCCGCGCGGTATAGGCGATCTGCGCCGGGTCACAATCGCCCCAGGTGACGTTGATCTCGTGAACGAAGTTTTCCGTGGTCATAAGGCTGCCTTCATCTGCTCAGGCCTACGCAGTGCCGCGCGGGACGTTGGCTATCTTCTATCCCTTCCAGCACGGCGTGCAACCCGAGGGCAAACAGCACACCAAAAGTCGAATGTTCATATGAAACAAAGGGAGAGGATGGTGGCGTTACCTGGATTTGAACCAGGGACCTAACGATTATGAGTCGTTCGCTCTAACCAACTGAGCTATAACGCCGTGGCGCGTCGGATAAGACAGCTTCGCATTGGGGTCAAGGGCGAAAACCGGATCATCGTGATTTTGCCTTATAAAAATGCCGCAACACCGCGTGCCGCTTAAGAAGGCTCCCCTCAGTGCGCGGGCGCCGAGACCACATCTAACAGCGTACGCCCGCCGTCGATGGTCATAATCTCGCCCGTCATAAAGCCCGAGCTTTCGGCGGCGAGGAACTGCACCGCCTCACAAAGCTCATTCGGCCCCGCAATGCGGCCCAGTGGCGTATGTGCGCGTATGTCCTCGCGCCAATCGCGGTTGTCGGCCACGGCTGCGCGCAGCGACGCGCTCATCACCGATCCGAAGGAAATCGCGTTCACCCGTATCCGATGCTGCGCCAGTACCAGCGCCAAGGAGCGGGTCATCTGCTGCACACCCGCCGAGGCGATGGCATAGCCCATCATATCCGGCTGGTGCCGCTGTGCCGCGATAGAGCTGAGGTTGATGATCGACCCCACCTGCCCCTCGGTCTGGCCTTCGGCCTGTTTCATCATGCGCCGCGCGACTTGCTGCGACAGTTGCAGCGCCGTCATCAGGTTCTGCTGCAACAGCGTCTCGACTGAGGTGTCGTCAACATCCAATGGATCAGTCGGCATCACCTGCCGCGAGGCGTTCACGAGGATGTCGACCTGATCGTATGCGTCGATGGTGGCTGAAACGAGATTGGCAATGGTCAGCCGCTGGCGCAGGTCGCCAGCGAAAACGCGGATGTTGCCCTCGTCCGGGGTGTCGCCCAACTCCTCCATCAGCTTTTTCTCATTGGAGTCGGCGCACATCACATTGGCGCCCCGGTCGGCCAGATGCCGGGCAATGGCAAGGCCGATGCCGTCCGCCGCGCCTGTGATGATGGCTGTTTTGCCGGAAATCGAGAAAGACATCGGGATACCCCCTAAAGGCTTAGCGGCGACGGGTCAGCGGGCGCGTGGCGTGGAACAGTTTGAACCGCGCGTCCCCCCCCAGTTCCGCCACCTGCGCAAAGCGTTTTTTCAGTTCCGCCTCATAGGGCAGATGCCGATTGGCAACCATCCACAGATCACCCTGTCCCGACAGCATACGAGCGGCAGCCGCGACAAAGGCCTGACCGATCTGCGGCTCGGCGGCGCGACCGGTGTGGAAAGGCGGGTTCATCACGACGGTGTCCATCCGGTGCGGCGGCTGCCATTCGGTGGCGTCCTCCCAATGAAACACGGCGCGGTCGTCGGTCACATTATGGCGTGCGCATTCCAGCGCCAGATGCCCCGCCTCGACCAGATGCACCGTCTTCACCTTGGGCCGCGTCAAGATATGCGCCGACAGAAAGCCCCAGCCCGCGCCCAAGTCAGCCACTTCGGCCCCAAGGTTATCGGGCAGAACATCCACCAAGAGCGCCGAGGCCAGATCAACCCCATCCGCCGAAAAGACTCCCGGCGCGGTCCAAAAGCCTGCTTCGGTCTGGGCCGGGCCCGCTTCCCAATCGGTGAAAAAATCGCTGCCGCTGGCGTCGATCCAGTACAGCTTGCCATGCGCTTTTGAGATCGGCCCCTGAACCGTCACCCGCGCGCGCATCTCACGCAGGATCGAATCCGCGCCATCGGTCTTTTGCCCATCAACCACCACCGGCCCGTCGCTCACCGCGCAGGCTTGGGCGATCAGCGCGCGGGCCTCGTGTTTGGCGCGCGGCAGGCAGACAATCGCGGCGGCATAGCGCCCCTCGACCGAATGCGCGGCGTCGTAACCGCGGGAGGTCCAAGCGTCATAGGCAGGCTTGAAATCGTGGATAATCTTGCAGCGGTCCACTGGCAAATCGGCCAAGTCAGCATCAACGGGGGGCTGAAATACGGCAATCGTGCCTGTTTCGGGCAGTTCCAGCCCACCGCCGTTCAGGGCCAGTTCCAGTCGCGGATCAATCACGTGTTATTCTTCTTTTTCCATAGTGCATTGCAGCGGATGCTGGTGACGCCGGGCGAAATCCATCACCTGCGCCACTTTCGTCTCCGCGATCTCGTGACTGAAGACGCCAACCACGGCCAGCCCTTTTTTATGCACGGTCAGCATGATCTCAAACGCCTGCGCGTGGTTCAGGCCAAAGAACCGCTCCAGCACCAGAACAACAAATTCCATCGGGGTGAAATCATCATTCAGCAGCATCACCTTATAGAGAGGTGGGCGTTTGGTCTTGGGACGCGTCTTGGTCAACAGCTCGGTGTCGTCGCTGTCTTTCGGGCCGTTGGCCATCATTAACCAGCCCGGCGCGGGCCGGTCTGCTACCTGGATCGTCCAATCTGCTTTCACGTCGTCACGGTGCATTGCTGCTCCTGCGGCTGGGGGTAAAGCTTGTTCGTCGTGCAGCCGTCTATATAACCCCTGAACCAATTTAGGAAAGAGGCAGCACATATGAGCGGGGCACTCACCACCATCGGTTTCGATGCGGATGACACATTGTGGCATAATGAGCGCTACTTTGCACTCTCCCATGACCGTTTTGCAGCCCTTCTGGCAGAACATAGTGAACGCGACCACCTGATGGCCCGTCTGCTGGAGGCCGAGCGGCGCAATTTGCCGCATTACGGCTACGGCATCAAAGGCTTCACCCTGTCGATGATCGAAACCGCGATCGAGGTGACAGACGGCAAGGTTCCTGCTGAGGTGATCAACGATCTGCTCGCCGCCGGGCGCGAGATGCTGGCCCATCCGATCGAACTGCTGCCCCATGTAGAAGACGTGTTGGAAGCCCTGCAGGGCCAATATCGGCTGATCGTGGTGACAAAGGGCGACCTGCTGGATCAAGAGCGCAAACTGGCACAATCAGGCCTGCGAGAGATGTTCGACGCGGTCGAGATCGTCTCTCACAAGACTGAAGCCGCCTATCGCCGCATTTTTGAGCACCATGGCGAAGGGGCCGCGCAGGGGCTGATGGTCGGCAACTCTCTGGCCTCAGACGTGCGCCCGATGATCGAAGCAGGGGGCTGGGGCGTTTACGTACCGCATGATCTGACCTGGGCAATGGAACATGCCGAACCGCCAACCAATTCGCCCCGTTACGCTGAAATTAGCGATTTATCGGGGCTACCAGAGGCGTTGAAACAGATCACCTCGGGGTGAGTCGTCAGCGCTTGGGTGGCGATTACACGTCCACCCCGCATTCGCCCAGTTACCGCCCAAATCAGGCCTTATTCCCGCCTTATTCCCGCTTATAGTGGGTGATCGTGAACAATCCTCTACATATTGGAGGAGAGAACCGTCTTTTTTTCACCTGTCCTTAAGATTCGACGGCTTCCGCGACGCACCCTCCTGTGCTACCTTTAAACCAATCAAAAAATGGTCAGTCGAAAATCGGCGACTCGAGGCAGTAAAAAAGGCAGGCTAACATGAAGGCTCGGCGCATTCAGCCGGCCCGTTACGGGCTATTTCTATTCGCAGCGTTCTGGGTTTTGGTCATTTTACCGCTCAGCGCCATGGCTGCGCCTTACGCCGCATATGTTATCGATGCCCGCACCGGCAAAGAAATCCATGCAGAGAATGCCGACACCCGCCTGCACCCCGCCTCCCTGACCAAGATGATGACGCTTTACATCGCTTTTCAGGCGGTAGAGCGGGGGGAGCTTTCCCTCGACACTCAAGTCACCATCTCCCAGAACGCTGCATCTGAACCGCCCAGCAAACTGGGGATGCGCCCGGGCCAGAAAATCGCCCTGCGCTACCTGATCCGCGCCGCCGCCGTAAAATCCGCCAACGATGCCGCCACTGCAATTGGCGAAGCCATCGAAGGCTCTGAGGCCGCTTTTGCCCGCCGGATGAACCGCACCGCCAAACAGCTCGGCATGACGCGGACCACCTTCAAGAACATGCACGGGCTTACCGAGAACGGCCACCTTTCTACCGCGCGCGATATGACAGCCATGGGCCGTCATCTGCTTTATGATTACCCGCAGTACTACAACCTCTTCTCGCGCATCACCGCCGATGCGGGTGTGCGCAAAGTGTCCCACACAAACCGCCGGTTTCTGGGGTCGTACAAAGGGGCCGACGGGATCAAAACAGGCTACACCCGTGCTGCGGGCTTCAACCTGACCGCCTCGGCAGAGCGTGGCAATGAACGGATCATCGTCACCGTGTTTGGCGGTAATTCCACCGCATCGCGCAATGCCAAAGTGGCCGAGCTGATGGACCTAGGCTTCCGCCGCGCGCCCTCCTCTGCCCCGCTGAGCAAGCCCGTCCCGCCGGTCTATGCTGATGTTGAAGACGCACCCGCCGCCCCCGGTGCCGCGGGCAAGACGATCCGCCTTGTGGGGGCCGTCACGACCTCCAAACGCCCCCAGCTCCGCCCCCGCAGCGACGTCGTCGTCGTCGCAACCGCCACAGCGCCTGAAGCAACCAGCGTCGTTTCAAGCAGCGACATCACGGCGGCGCTGCGCGAAGCGGTCCAAACCGCCCCACCACCACCAGCCGCGCCTGCAGCTGCGCCGCAAAGCAAAGACGCGGAAATCGTTATTGCATCAGCCCAAGCGTCTGCCCGCCCCGAACCACGCCCCAAGGACGTGACATTGGCCGTGCAACAAGCAGTTGAACAGGAAATCGTGACCCGTGTCTCAACCTCTGGCAGCCGCCATTGGGGGGTGAACGTGGGCCGCTTCCCCAGCCGCTATGCAGCCGAGAAAGTGCTGCTGAAAACCGCCCTGGCCGAGATGTCTACGCTGGACGGCACCCTGCGCAAAGTGGTGCAGCGCCCACAGGGCTATGACGCAAACTTCCTTGGCATGTCGCGCGAAAGCGCTGATCTGGCATGCCGCCGACTGGCTGCACGCAATGTCAGCTGCTTCATGATCGGCCCAAGCGAAGGCTGAGGCCTACAAACCACACCGCCGACCCCAAGCGCCGCCCAACCCATCTTCATCCTTTAAAAATACCCGCGGGGGAATCGCGCCCCCGGCGCGATGGGGGCAGCGCCCCCGCCACCTCGCGACCATCAGCGACGCCTGTCTATCCTGCGGCTTGCAACAGGGTCCGCGTGTATTCGGTCTGCGGATTGTCATAAAGCGCATCGACATCGCCATATTCCACAACATCCCCGCGCTTCATCACCATCACTTTGTGCGACATGGCACGCACGACCTTGAGGTCGTGGCTGATGAACAAATATGCCAGCCCGTACTTCACCTGCAAACGCCGCAGCAGATCGACGATCTGCACCTGCACGGTCATATCAAGCGCTGAGGTCGGCTCGTCCAGTACCAGCAGTTTGGGCCGCAGCACCATGGCGCGGGCAATGGCGATGCGCTGGCGTTGGCCGCCCGAGAATTCATGCGGGTAACGGTCCATGGTGACGGGGTCTAGCCCGACCTCGGTCATCACTTCCGCCACCACCTCACGCCGATCGCGGCCCTTGTCGACCTTATGGATCGCGAGCCCTTCTGCGATGATCTGAAAGCAGGTCATACGCGGGCTGAGCGAGCCGAAGGGATCTTGAAACACGATCTGCATGTCCGCGCGCAGGCGGCGCAGCTGTCGAGTGGACCATTTGCGCACATCCTCACCGCGAAAGGTCACCTCCCCTTCCGAGCCGATGAGCCGCATGATCGCCAGCGCCAGCGTGGTCTTGCCAGACCCACTTTCGCCTACGATGCCCAAAGTCTCCCCGGCGCGAACCGACAGGCTGGTGTCATTGACCGCCTGCACATGGCCCACGGTGCGGCGCAACAGCCCCTTCTGGATTGGAAACCACATCTTGAGGTTCTCGGTGCGCAACACCTCGGGTGCATCATCGGCAACAGGCTCTGGCGAGCCGGTAGGTTCAGCGCTCAACAGCTTGCGGGTATAGGGGTGCTGGGGGTTGTCGAAAATTTCGGCCGTCGGCCCCTCTTCGACCACCACGCCCTTTTGCATCACAAATACCCGATCGGCGATGCGCCGCACGATGCCAAGGTCGTGTGTGATGAACAGCAGCCCCATCCCCATCTCGTCCTTGAGGTCTTTCAGCAAATCAAGAATTTGCGCCTGAATGGTGACGTCAAGCGCCGTCGTCGGCTCGTCCGCGATCAAGATGTCGGGCTTGTTGGCCAGCGCCATGGCGATCATGACACGCTGCCGCTGCCCACCGGACAACTGGTGCGGGTAGGCCCCCATACGGCTTTCCGCATCGTTGATGCCAACCTGCTCAAGCAGGCTCAACACCCGCGCACGGGCCTCTGCCCCTTGCAGACCTTGGTGCAGCGCCAGCGATTCCGCCAACTGCTTTTCGATCGTGTGTAGCGGGTTGAGCGATGTCATCGGCTCTTGGAAAATGAACGAGATGTCATTGCCGCGCACCTTATGCAGCAGCTTGGCATCCGCGCCGATCATCTCTTGCCCATCATAGGTGACCGACCCACTAACCTGTGCACTGTCGCCCAAGAGCGAGACCGTCGAGAGCGCTGAGACAGACTTGCCCGAGCCGCTTTCCCCCACCAGCGCCACTGTCTCCCCGCGGTTCACGGCAAAGCTGACACCGCGCACGGCGGGGATCAGTTGCCCGTCCTGCCGAAAGGAAACTTGCAGGTCTTTGACGTCCAAAAGCGCAGTCACGAAAAGGTCTTTCTGGGGTCGAATGCGTCACGGATGCCTTCAAAGATGAAGACCAGCAGCGACAGCATGATGGCAAAGGTAAAGAAGGCCGAGAAGGCCAGCCAAGGCGCTTGCAGGTTCTGTTTGGCTTGCAGCGTCAACTCGCCCAGCGAGGGGGCCGAGGATGGCAGGCCGAAGCCGAGGAAATCCAGCGTTGCCAGTGTGGAGATCGTGCCGGTGATGATAAACGGCAGCATGGTCAGCGTGGCCACCATTGCGTTGGGCAGCATGTGGCGCATCATGATCGTGCCGTTGCCCACCCCAAGTGCGCGCGCTGCGCGGACGTATTCAAGGTTACGCGCACGCAGGAACTCCGCGCGCACAACGCCCACCAGTGCGGTCCATGAGAACAGCACGAGAAGGATCACCAAGAGCCAGAAACTTCGGCCCAGAATGGCGAACATGATTATGATCACGTAGAGCGACGGGGTGGAGGACCATATCTCGATGATCCGCTGAAAGATCAGATCGAGCCAGCCGCCAAAGAACCCCTGCACCGCGCCTGCGAGGATGCCGATGATCGACGCCGCGCCGGTGACAATCAGCGTGAACAAGACCGACAGCCGGAAGCCATGGATGACCCGCGCCATCACGTCGCGTTTGGTGCCATCGGTGCCGAGCCAGTTCTGCCCATTGGGCGGCAGCGGCGCGGCCCCGGGGCGGTCCACGGCGGTGTTGAAAGAATAGGGGATGACCGGCCAGATCGCCCAGCCTTTGTCGATCGCTTCGCCCTCAACCTCACCATCTTCGGCGTCGAGGATGTAACCCTCAGGATCATCAAAACAGGCATCCAGCCCACCAGTGGCGATGAGGCAGCGCACCTCTGGATCGCGGTAGGCGGCCTCGGTCTGGAAGTCACCGCCAAAGGCCGTCTCAGGGTAGAAGTTGAAGATCGGCGTGTAGTATTCGCCGCGATAGCTGACCAAGATCGGCTTGTCGTTCGCCACGAACTCGGCGAACAGCGAAATGCCGAACAGAATGGCGAATATCCACAGCGACCAATAGGCGCGGCGGTTCGCGGTGAAATTGCGCCAGCGGCGCTGGTTCAGGGGGGACAGCGCCATCAGCCTTCCCTCTTTTCAAAGTCGATGCGCGGATCGACGAGCACATACATCATGTCCGACAGGATGCCGACGACAAGGCCGATGAGGCCAAAGATGAACAGCGTGCCGAAGACAATCGGATAATCCCGCGCCACCGCGGCCTCAAAGCCCAAGCGGCCCAGCCCATCAAGGCTGAAGATCGTTTCGATGATGATCGACCCGCCAAAGAAAACCGAGATGAACACCGCTGGAAAGCTGGCGATCACAATCAGCATCGCGTTGCGGAAGACATGGCCGTAAAGCACTTTGCTCTCCGACAGTCCCTTGGCGCGGGCCGTGATGACATACTGTTTCTTTATTTCATCGAGAAAGCTGTTTTTGGTAAGCAGCGTCAGCGTGGCAAAGGCCGAGATGGTCGAGGCCAGCACCGGCAGCGTGATGTGCCAGAAGTAATCGGCGACCTTACCCAAGGGGCTGAGGCTGTCGAAATTATCCGACGTGAGACCGCGTAGCGGGAAGACTTGCCAATAAGACCCACCAGCAAAAAGCACCAACAGCAGGATCGCGAACAGAAAACCCGGGATCGCATAGGCTGCGATGATCGCGCCCGATGTCCACGTGTCAAACCGGCTGCCGTCGCGCACCGCCTTGCGAATGCCAAGCGGGATCGAGATGAGGTGGGCGATGAGCGTGGACCACAGCCCCAGCGTAATCGACACAGGCAGTTTTTCTTTGATCAGATCAATGACGCCGATGGAGCGGAAGTAACTCTCTCCGAAATCCAGCCGCATATAGTTCCAGAGCATGTGAAAGAAGCGCTCGACTGGTGGTTTGTCGAAACCAAATTCCTTCTCCAACTCTTCGATCAATTCAGGCGGCAGTCCGCGCGCACCGACATAGGTGCTGTCAGACCCGCGCGCCATGGTATCGACGCCAGCGTCATTATTGCCCCCGGCAAAGCCGCCAAAAACATCCCCGCCGCCCTGAATACGGGCGATGGCCTGCTCTACCGGGCCACCGGGGACGAATTGCACCAAGGCAAAGTTAACCAACATGATCCCAAGCAACGTCGGAATCACCAGTAACAGCCGTCTGAGAATATAAGCACCCATGAGGTCGCTTTACCGCAAGGCGCCTGAGGCACGCAATTGCTCTGCGCCCTCTTTGTCGTACCACCAGAAATCAAGGTAGCCCAAAGCATAGGGCGGGATCGTTTCGGGGTGGTTGTATTGGTCGTAATAGGCGACCCAATAGCTGTCGTTATACCATGTTGGGATCATGAAGAACTCATGCCGCAGCGCCCGGTCGAGCGCCATGAGGGCCGCGTCTTCTTCCTCTGCCGTATCAGCATCGAGTGACGCGTCGATGATCGCATCCACCAGAGGGCTGGCCAGACCGGCTGGGTTGAAGAGCGAGAACTCAGCCGCCTCGGACCCATAGCGCTGCGCCAATCCGGTGCCGGTGCCGAGGAACGCCGCATAGGCATCATAGATCATGTCGTAATCGCGGTCGCGTTCACGGGCGGTGTATTGCGAACTGTCGACTTTCTCCAGCCGGGCGTCGATGCCGATGGACTGCAAGTTACCTACGAAATTCTCAATAACAGCAGAGATCGTCGGCGAGCCGGAGGAGTTCATCAAGAAGTTCAGCCGCAGCGGTTCGCCCGCATCATTGACCCGCATGCCGTTCTGCACGGTCCAGCCGGCCTCTTCGAGCAGCTTGGATGCCTGCCGCGCATTTCTACGATCAAGCAAGCGACTGGCGTCAGAGGTATGCGGCACCACAGCAGGCTCGCTCAGCATCCCTTCAGGGACCAGATCACCGAGACTTTTCAGCAGCGCCAGCTCCGCCCCTTCGGGTGCACCTTGCGCCATCAGCGGCGTGTCTTGGGTAAAGGAGGCGCGGTGATTGAACAGCCCATATTGCAGCGACTCGTTCGTCCACTCAAAGTTAAACATCAGCGCAACGGCCTCGCGCACGGCGCGATCTTGCAGCGCCTCGCGGCCAAGGTTGAAGATGATCCCCGAAGGCGTCGGGGGCGACCCGTCAGGCAATTCTGCCTTCACGATATCGCCGTCGGTCACTTTGGAGAAGTCATAGCCGGTGGCCCATTTCTTGGAATCGCCCTCAGCACGGAACGTGTATTCACCCGCTTTGAATGCCTCGAAAGCGGAGGTGTCATCGCTAATAATCTCAAGCCGGATGCGGTCAAAATTCATCCGGCCCCGGTTGATCGGCAGATCTTTCCCCCAATAGTCAGGATTACGCTTCAGCACGATGCGTTTGGTCAGATCGACGCTTTCCACCATATAGGCGCCCGATCCGGGGGGCGGGTCCATCCAGCTGTCTTTGAGGCCATTGCCGGTCTCTTCGAACCATTTTTTCGGCCAAGCGGGCACCCCGCCAACGGTCTCAATCAGGCTGCGGCGCGATATATCGTCGGCGAAGGTGAATTTTACCCTGTGGTCGTCCAGCGCCTCAACCTTTGGGATGCGCTTGCGCACGGCGTCGGCGTAGGATTTCAACCCTTCGTCCAGCAGCAGGTTGTGCGAAAATACGATGTCATGGGCGGTGACCGGTGTGCCATCAGAAAACTGCGCTTCGGGACGCATGTTAAAGATCACCCAGGATTTATCTTCAGGGTACTCAAGGCTTTCGCACAGCAAACAGTAGCTCTCGCCATAGACATCCGCAGGCAGTGGCTCACCGCTGGGCGCCTCACCTAACAGGCTTTCGAACCCAAAAATCGAAAACAGATGCGCCCTGCCCTTGCCGGAATAGGGATTCATCGAATCGAGTGTGCCGACGAAGGGCAGCGAAATCTCCCCGCCCTTGGGGGCGTCGGGGTTCACATAATCAAAATGCTCAAAATCCGCCGGATAGGTCAGGTCACCATAAAAGGAATACCCGTGGCTTTTGATGATCTTCTGCTCCTGTGCCGTCGCGGCACCGGCCAGCAGCACAAGCACCGAGAGCGTCATCGTCGTTAGCCATAGCGGGAGGGGGGCAAAGACCGATGGACGGGTCGCGGCGCGGGTCTGGGCACGGGGCATAGGGCACTCCTTGGCGTGGCATAGTCCGGATCGTAGCGTCATGTAGGCTAACGCTGTGACGCGCCAAGATACAAGTTGCGAATATGTTAGGTTGTCCTTGAACGGCAGCAAACCGCGCCATCGCCCGGAGAGGAAAATACCAGCAGCGCGATGGTCACGGCGCGGCTCCGCACCTCCAAAGCCCCCAAACGCAAAAGCCGCCCCGTAGGGCGGCCATCACACACGCAAAGCTGCGTCGTATCAGTTAGAAACGCTTTGCAAATAGGCGATCACGTCCGCCCGGTCTTCGACCTTACGCAAACCCGCGAAACCCATTGTTGTGCCGGGCGCGTAGCCTTTGGGGCTGGTGAGGAAAGCGCTCAGCTCTTCCGGGGTCCAGCTGCCGTCGACCGAAGACAGCGCACCGGAGTAGCCGAAATCACCGACCGCTGCGATGTCACGGCCAACAACGCCGTCCAGATGCGGGCCGACGGCGTTTGAGCCATCGACTTTGTGGCAAGCGGCGCATTTGCGGAACACTTTGGAGCCGCTGTCGGCATCTGCTTCGGCCATCACGGCGGCAAAGTCGATTTCTTCGCCCCCTTCGTCACCACCGGCATCGGCCACTTCGATGACATAGGACGCTTCCCCATGTGCATCGGCGTGGTAAATCTCTTCACCCGCCCATTTGCCCAGCAGAAGTACCAACCAGGCGCCGAATACGCCGGCTGCGATTTTGGTCAGGGTCATTGTATCGAACATGCGTCAGGGTCCATCACTTGGTATTGGCACCATGGCCGGGCCATGGTTTTTGGCGTCGTTGCAGGCGTATCTATTGCTTTCCCTTGGCGCAGGCAAGGTGTAGTTACCGCGACCAATTGCCCTTCCCCGCGCCTTTTGCAGCAGGATACGATCCATGACCGCCCAGACCACGCCGCGCATCGCCTTTCAGGGGGCCCTTGGCGCCTATAGCCACGAGGCCTGCATTCAGGCTTGCCCCGATATGGAACCGGTGCCCTGCCAGTCGTTTGAAGGAGTGATCCGCGCCGTAAACGAAGGCCGCGCCGAGCTGGCCATGTTGCCGGTTGAGAACACGACCTATGGCCGTGTCGCCGATATTCACCGCCTGCTGCCCGAAAGCGGGCTGCATATCATCGGCGAAGCGTTTGTACGGGTGCGCATCGCGCTGATGGCCCGCCCCGGTGTGACGATGGACGACATCAAACATGTCCGCGCGCATCTTGTGTTGCTGCCACAGGCCCGCAGCTTTCTGCAAAAGCACGGAATTACCTCTGAGCCTGCGGCTGATTCCGCCGGGGCCGCTGCCGAACTGGCGGCCACCGAGGGCAGCACCGATGGGGTGTTGGCAGGCGAGGTCGCGGCAGAGATCAACGGCTTGAACGTGCTGGCGCGCGATATTGAGGATATGGACCACAACACCACCCGCTTTTTACTCATGGCGCCCAAGATCGACCTGAGCCGCCGGGCAGAGCGGATGCTGACGACGTTTGTCTTTGAGGTGCGCAACATCCCCGCTGCCCTGTACAAAGCAATGGGCGGCTTCGCGACCAACGGGGTGAACATGACCAAGCTGGAAAGCTACATGGTTGGCGGGTCTTTCACCGCGACGCAGTTCTATGCAGATATTGAGGGGCATCCCGAAGACCCGGCCGTCAAACGCGCGCTGGAGGAATTGGGCTACTTCACCAATATGCTTGAGATTTTGGGGGCTTATCCTGCACATCCCGGACGGGGTGAACCGACCGGGATGTAAGCCGCAATCTAGCTGCGCCTAGACTTTAACGCAGCGGGCGTGACGCTCTTCCATGCTGCGGGCATACTCGGCCACACGCTCTTTGTACTTTTTGCTCAGGGTCGCCTTGGCCAGCTTGAGCGATTGCACCCAAAGACGGGCAGACAGGTTCAATGGTTTGATCTCAAGCGCGACCAGCACCCGCGTGGTGTTACGCGACAAGGGCATCAATTCAAAAGACATCTGCCCGGCCAGTCCCTGCGACATGCTGTCGATCACCATTTCATTGGGGCGGTCAAATGTGACCATTTCAATCGTCAACTCCCGCCGTTTGCCACGCAGGGGGAAAACCGCGTTCCATGTCATGCCCACGCCGGGCTTGGACATGGTATCAACGCGCTGCACCTCGGCCCCGCGCCGCATCGCGGACCGCTCAAAGCTCTCAAAATCGCATAACATGTCAAAGACCGCCTCAATCGGCGCTTCGACGTCTTCTTTGGTCGAGAATTTCATTCCGTCCGTTCCAATTCTTCTGCTCGTATTATTCACCATAGCCGCTGTTACGGCGGGGCCTGTCAGCGCAGTGTATCCGCAAGCCAGTTTTCCAGCAAGAAATGTGCGATGGCCCCGCGCCGGGCGGGCAGCAGGCGTGGATGGCTTCCGGCGAAAACATCCATCATCTCTTCGCGGGTCACCCACAGCGCATCTTCGATCTCAACCGGGTCGATGGTCAGTTCACGGCTCAGCGCTTCGCCCGCGCAGCCCAGCATCAGTGACGCCGGAAAGGGCCACGGCTGGCTAGAGAGGTAGCTTACCGCGCCAACCTGCACGCCCGCCTCCTCAAACACCTCACGGCGCACGGCGGCCTCGACCGTTTCGCCCGGCTCAACAAAGCCCGCGAGCAGCGAATACATCCCCTCCGGCCAGCCGGGAGAGCGGCCCATGAGCACGGAATTGCCATGGGTGATCAGCATGATAACAACCGGATCGGTACGCGGAAAATGCGCCCCACCGCAATCGGGGCAGACGCGCTGCCACCCGCCCTGCGCCAGGTCGGTGGCACTGCCGCAGCGGGCGCAATGGCGGTGCGTTTCATGCCAGCCAAGGATCGCCTTGCCGCTGGCGGCCAGTTCAGCATCGCGCGGATCAAGCCATGTCATAACCCGCCGCAATTCAGCAAATACCATGTCATCGCCCAACAGCGGATGACGTTGCTCACTGGGATCAAGGAACGCACCCAATTGCGACTGATCCAGATCAGCAGGCTGCCAGCTGGAGATATCAACCGCAAACCGCGCCGCACCGTCTTCGCGTCCCAGCAAAATCGCAGCACCCTCGGCATCTTTCAACGCCGGGTGATCCAGCGCCAGCCGCACCAAAGCGGCAGGGCGATCTGGTGCAATCAAGGGTTTCCCGCGCCAAAAAACGATAGCCCGCGCTTTGGGGTCGGCCCGAAGCTGCTCTAACGCAGCAGCGTTGCCGCGCAACTCCCCCGCACGATCAAGCGCCGAGCCCCCAAAAGTTACCGTTTCCGCATGACGCATGGCGCTCTCCTGACGCGGGTTTACCGCTTTGGGCCAAGCCATGCCATGGCGTACGCGATATTGGCAATCCCAAGCGCACTTGCCACATGGGTTGAAATCTGCCCATAGTAAAACATCTTTAAGTTGTAAATTATTGTGGGCACTTACCTTAGTGGCGAATGAACTCCGCACATATGTATCCGCCGATGCGCCTCCCGCTAAAGCGGCCGCCCCGGCCGAGGCACGTCTGCGCATTCTAGCCACCACCGATTTGCACATGCAGATCGTTGGACATGATTATGTCAGAGACCGTTCTGTCGGGCATCACGGACTGGCCGGGATCGCCACGCTGATCCGCACCGCCCGACAAGAGGCCACCGCCAAGAACGCGGCTTGTGTCCTGCTTGACAATGGCGACCTGTTGCAGGGCAGCGCGATGGGCAATCAATTGGCACAGATGCCGGTCACCCCCGCGCATCCCCTTGTCGCCTGTTTAAATTACTTGGGCTATGACGCCCTTGGATTGGGCAATCACGACCTTGATCATGGGCTGCCGTATCTGCGCGCCGTTGCAGGCGCGCTCGACATGCCGCTGATCTCAACCAACCTGCATCTGACCGAACCCGGCCCCTTGCGTCGATGGAGCATCGTCTCCTGCCCCTTACCTGCGGTGAACGGTCAACCAATGCCACCGCTCCAGATTGGCCTGCTTTCAGTGCTGCCCAGCAAGACGGCGATCTGGAACCGCGACGTGTTGGAAGATGGGGCCAGGGTCACCTGCCCGCTGGAAAGTCTCCGATCTGCTGCGCCACTGCTGCGCGCGGGGGGGGGGCTGATCTGGTTGTACTGCTGGCCCATATGGGCATTGCACATGAAGGTGAGACGCTAACCGAAGATGATGTCTGTGCCATGGCTGAAGTTGACGGAATCGACGCTGTCATCACAGGCCACACGCACCGTCGTTTCCCCGGACTGGATCACCCCGCGCGCAGTGGCGTGGACACACAAGCCGGAACGCTTTCCCAAAGGCCCGCCGCCATGCCGGGCTTTGGCGGCTCTGATCTGGCGGTTCTAGATCTCGCTCTTGAACGTGACCCGCGCGGGCACTGGACGGTAGCGCGTCACGAAAGCCGTCTGCGCCGCAACACTGCGCACACGCTGGCCGATCCCGTGGTGCTTAGTGCTGCGCGGGAAAGCCACATGAAAGTGCGCAGCCATCTGGAAGAGGTCGTCGGCCATACAAAAACGGCACTGCATAACTTCTTTTCGCTGGCCACCCCCACCGCCATCGACGCACTTAGCGCCCACGCGCAGGCCACAGTGATACGCGAGGGTGTGCGCGGAACGCCCGAAAGCAAACTCCCCATCCTGTCAGCAACAGCGGCTCATACGGCAGGCGGGCTCGGTGGTCCGGGACATTTTTTGCATATCCCGCCCGGCCCTGTGCAACGCCGCCATATTGCCGGGCTCATCCCCTATCGCAACGAGGTTTGGGCGTTGCGCGTCTCGGGCGCCGACCTTCGGCGTTGGTTAGAGACAGCGGCAGAGGTTTTTGCGCCACTTGGAGCCGCTATCGGACCGCTTGTTGATCCGTCCCGCCCGCCGTTTCACTTTGATACGATTCACGGCGTGACCTACAATATCGACCCGCGCCGCCCAAGGGGAAACCGCATCACCGCCCTGACGTGGCAAGAGGCGCCAGTGCAACCTAAGCAGGTCTTTTTATTAGCAACAAATCAGTTTCGTGCCGCTGGTGGCGGAGGATTTGATTGCGCCCCCAAGACTGCCGTCGCGCTGCGTAGCCCCCTACCCCTTGCAGAAGCGTTAATCGCGGCCATCACTGACCCGTGCGAGCACCTTTGGTCAGACGCCCTGCCATGGCGCTTTAACGCCTCGGGTGCATCGGCGATCCTTCAAACCACTCCCGACGCACTTCCCTATCTTGAGGACATCGCGCATCTGTCACCTGCGCCCTGCGGAATGACTGCGTCAGGCTTTGCCAAGATTCGGCTTCACCTGTGAGGCTTGCACTTCGATCCGCTCCCCCCTATATGGGCATTGAGAGGTTGGTGCGGGCAGGCGCCTCGCCAACCCGGTCAGATCCGGAAGGAAGCAGCCGTAACGAGCCCCGCTTGGGTCGTTATCAGCCTCTCACCAACGTCCTAACGCGCAGCGAAAGGACGACCCCGGCAGTCGTTTCGCAGAAACGATGAGAGGGGTAAGCTCCCTTCCCTTCGATGAACGCGCTTAAGGGATAACACCCTGTTGAACGCTCTTCTCGTGGGCGCCAGGGGCACTAGCCATCCTGCCAGCCGAGAAGTTTGCAACGCTTCGAAAGATTGCCTCGTCAGCTCTCGATGTGCCTACCTAGCACCCGGGAAACTGCTATATTCGCCCCTTGCGGCGCTGCCCCTGCCTCACAACTGATCCGCCTCAAACGTATCACACTGCGCCACCTGACCGCTTTCATACCCACGCTCAAACCAACGCGCGCGCTGCTCTGACGTGCCATGGGTGAAGGTATGCGGCTGCGGCACTTGACCAGCCTGACGCTGCAAATGGTCATCCCCGATCATCCGCGCGGCGTTCAGCGCCTCTTCAAGGTCGCCCTTCTCCATCAGCCCTTGAACATTCGACGCCCAAATCCCCGAGAAGCAGTCGGCCATCAACTCCAACCGCACGGTCAGCGCATTTGCCTCCACCTCAGAGGATTGCTGACGCATCCGCGCCACCTGTGGCAAAACACCGATCTCATTTTGAATGTGGTGGGCAACTTCGTGGGCGATCACATATGCGGCAGCAAAATCCCCGTCGGCGCCAAGTCTTTGATCTAATGTGCGGAAAAACGCGGTGTCGAGATAGGCCATATTGTCCGCAGGGCAGTAGAACGGCCCCGTCGCGCCCGAGGCACCGCCACACGCGCTTTGGGTGACATTCTCAAAAACCACGAGTTGAGGCGGCGTATAGGTTTCGCCCAATTGCTCTTGGAAAACGCGGCTCCATACCTGCTCGGTCGTGGTCAAGACGCGGGCCGCGAAGTCGACTTGCGGGTCTTCGCTGTCGGTCAGCGGCCGGGACTGTTGCACCTGACCGCCCCCTTGACCTGTCAATAGCGGGGTCACGTCGATCCCAGTGAAATAGCCGATGGCCATGACCGCCAATACGCCGACCAAACCAAGACCGCCCGCTTTGCCGGCACCGCCGCTGCGGCGAATGACATTCTTGCTCCGCCCAATTCCCCGCAAACGCATTTACCGTCCCCCGCTATGTCAAAGATTATTGCCACATGAACGCGCAAGGAGCAGATTAGTTCAATGAGTGATAAAAACGAACTTGCCGAGAACCGGACCGACTGGGCCGAAGACCGCACGATTCTCGCGAATGAACGCACCTTCGCGGGCTGGATGCGGACCGGCATGGCCTGTGTTGCTGTGGCGATTGGTCTGCGTGCTGTTTTCGGAGAGTTTCAGCCGACTTGGGTCGCCAAGGCGGTCGCTTCGGTTTTCATCCTTGCCGCGCTTTATGTCTATTGGGCGGCGCAGGCATCGGCCGCTAAAACCCAAAAACGCCTCAGCGACCATCACGCGAATGCACAGCCCAACAGTCGCATGAAAATATTGGCCGCGATCCTTGCGCTTGCCTCAGCGGGCGTCGGGGCGATCCTTTGGATGCTCTGAGCAACCCGCAAGCACGGTAGACGCCACGGCGCGGAGCGCCTAGTTTACGGCCTTGACCGAATCCGATCTGGGGCACCATGACAGATACATCCGCCTACCGCGTTCTGGCCCGCAAATACCGGCCCGAAACCTTTGCCGATCTTGTTGGCCAAGACGCCATGGTGCGCACGCTTAAGAACGCGTTTGCTGCCGACCGGATCGCGCAGGCCTTTGTAATGACTGGCATCCGCGGCACCGGCAAGACGACCACGGCGCGGATTATCGCCAAGGGGATGAACTGCATCGGTCCGGACGGCAACGGCGGGCCGACAACCGATCCCTGCGGCGTGTGCGAACACTGCACGGCGATCATGGAAGGCCGCCACGTCGACGTGATGGAGATGGACGCGGCCTCGAACACCGGCGTCGCTAACATCCGTGAGATCATCGATTCGGTACACTACCGCGCGGCCTCGGCCCGCTACAAAGTCTACATCATCGACGAAGTGCACATGCTCTCGACTGGCGCGTTTAACGCGCTGCTGAAGACGTTGGAAGAGCCACCCGAACACGTCAAATTCATCTTTGCCACCACCGAGATCCGCAAGGTTCCGGTGACGGTTCTGTCGCGCTGCCAGCGATTTGACCTGCGCCGCATTGAACCCGAAGTAATGATCGCCCTGCTGCGCAAGATCGCAACGGCGGAAACAGCCGAGATCACCGATGACGCGCTGGCGCTGATTACCCGCGCCGCCGAAGGGTCCGCCCGTGACGCGACCTCGCTGCTGGATCAGGCGATCAGCCACGGCGCGGGCGAGACGGGGGCCGAACAGGTGCGCGCGATGCTGGGTCTGGCGGACCGTGGCCGGGTGCTCGATCTTTTCGATATGGTGTTGCGCGGCGATGCGGCAGCGGCGCTGACGGAACTCAGCGGCCAATATGCCGATGGGGCAGACCCAATGGCAGTGCTGCGCGATCTAGCCGAGATCACCCATTGGGTGTCGGTCGTCAAAATCACGCCCGACGCTGCCGAAGACCCCACAATCGCTCCCGAAGAACGCACCCGTGGCCAGCAAATGGCCGAGACCCTGCCGATGCGCGTGCTCACGCGGCTGTGGCAGATGTTGCTCAAGGCGCTGGACGAGGTGGCCGCTGCCCCCAATGCGATGATGGCCGCCGAAATGGCCGTGATCCGCCTGACCCATGTGGCCGATCTGCCCTCGCCCGAGGAACTGGTCCGCAAGCTGCAAAACAGCAACCCGCCCCCTGCGCCAATCGGTGGCGGTGGCGGCGGGGGTGCGGCCCAAGGCAGCACTGGCGCGCAGGCTGTGCAGCACGCACAACAGCGCATGGCATCCAATCCCGGCCCGCAGGGGCAGACCACGGCGCTGGCACAGGATCTTGATGCCGCCCTCGCCCGCTTCCCGACATTCGAACATGTGATCGAACTGATCCGCGTGAACCGCGATGTGAAATTGCTGGTTGAGGTCGAAACCTGCGTGCAGCTTGCGGCCTACCAACCTGGCCGGATCGAATTCGTCCCCACCGACGACGCGCCCCGCGATCTTGCGCAGCGGCTGGGACAAAAACTGCAACTTTGGACCGGCAATCGCTGGGCGGTGTCGCTGGTCAATGAAGGCGGCGCCGAAACCATTGCGCAGATTCGCGATGCATGGGAACTGGCGCTGAAGAAGCAAGCCCAAGAGCACCCGATGATGCAGGCGGTGCTGGCACAGTTCCCCAAGGCACGGATCACCGCGATCCGCACCCCCGAAGACATCGCCGCCGCCGCCACGGCAGAAGCGCTGCCAGAGGTCGAAGACGAATGGGATCCGTTCGAGGACGGTTGATACAGCCCACCTGACGCCACATATAAACGACAACGCAACAAGGAGACCCAGATGCTCAAGGGATTAGGCGGCCTCGGCGATATGGCCGGGATGATGAAAAAAGCTCAGGAAATGCAGGGCAAAATGGCCGAACTGCAAGAGGAGATGCACAATATCACCGTTGAAGGTGAATCCGGTGCGGGCCTCGTCAAAGCGACCTGTTCTGCCAAAGGTGAGTTGAAGGGCCTCGATATCGACCCGTCGATCTTTAACAAAGACGAGAAAGAGGTCGTCGAAGATCTGATTCTCGCCGCCATCAAAGACGCCCAAAGCAAAGCTTCCGAGCGTGCGCAGGCTGAGATGAGCAAGCTGACCGAAGGCATGGGCCTTCCTGCGGGCATGAAACTGCCCTTCTAATCTGACGGGGCGGAGTTGTTTCCGCCCCTCACCCCTTAAGTTTTCACAGGTGCCATCCTTGAGCTCTACCCGCGACATTGACGCCCTGATTGAGCTGATGGCGAAACTGCCCGGCCTTGGCCCCCGCTCGGCCCGGCGCGCGGTGCTGCACCTGATCCGCAAACGCGCGCTACTGCTGACCCCGCTTTCAGACCTGATGCAGACCGTCGCCGTCACGGCACGGGAATGCCTGAACTGCGGTAATGTGGGCACGACCGATGTCTGTGATATTTGCACGTCCGAGAAACGCGCAAACGGGGAGCTTTGCGTGGTCGAAGACGTGGCCGACCTTTGGGCGATGGAGCGCTCTGGCGTGTTCAAAGGGCGCTATCATGTGCTGGGCGGCACGCTTTCGGCGCTGGACGCTATCGGCCCCCAAGAATTGCGCATCCCGCGGCTGGTGGACCGGATTGATACCGAAGAGGTGACGGAAGTGATCCTCGCGCTCAACGCCACGATCGACGGCCAAACCACCGCGCATTACATCGCCGATCAACTAGAGGGCCGTGTGCGGCTCACCTCCCTCGCCCAAGGTGTGCCGATTGGCGGGGAGCTTGATTACCTCGACGATGGAACGATCACCGCCGCGATGCAGGCGCGTAAGTCGCTTTAAGTGCACTCCCGGAATTAAAGCCCAGAATCAAAGCGGGCCGCCCGCTCCTCCCAAAGCAGACGACCCTATTCCGTGGCGACGCAGACCGTGCTGTTAAAGCACGATCACATCAAGCGGCGGAAATCCGTTGAACCCAACCGAACTGTAGGAACTTGTGTAGGCTCCGCAAGCGCGAATCATCACTTTATCGCCATCGCGCAGGGCCAAAGGCAGGTGAACGGGTCGTTTTTCGTAAAGAATGTCAGCCGAATCGCAGGAGGGGCCAGCCAAAACGCAGGGTCCGGTCTCTTCGCCGTCATGCGGGGTGACGATCTGATAACGAATCGCTTCGCCTTCAGTTTCCGCCAAACCCGAGAAACGGCCGATATCCAGATAGACCCAGCGGTGTAGATCATCCGCAGATTTACGGCTCACCAAGATGACTTCAGCAGCGATATGACCGGCCTCAGCCACCAGACCACGGCCCGGCTCTGCCATCAGTTGCGGCACGTCGCCAAAGCGGGCTTTGACAGCCGAGATCACGGCAGCAGCATAGGCCCGCGGCGCTTCGATGCTTTCGCCGTAGAAGGCCGGGAAACCACCGCCGAGGTTCAGCAGTTGCAGGTCATGCCCATCGGCGCGGGCGGCGTGCCACAGCGGGGCCACTTGATCCAGCACTGGGTTCCAGAACTCTGCCTTGCGGGTCTGCGAGCCGACGTGGAACGACAGGCCGAAGGGCACAAGGCCCACAGCAACTGCATGGTTGAGCAGCGCAGGCAGGGCCGAACCGGCACAGCCGAATTTGCGGCTGAGCGGCCAGTCTGCCATGGAGTTTTCGACGATCAGGCGCAGGTAGACCCGCGCGCCCGGCGCATGGGCGGCGATCTTGTCGAGCTCGGCTTCGCTGTCAGCAGCGAACAGGGTCACGCCGGCGGAATGGGCAAAGGCGATGTCTGAGGCGCGTTTGATGGTGTTGCCGAAAGAGATGTTCTCGGGCTTCGCACCTTGGCTGAGGCAAAGCTCAATCTCGGCACGCGATGCCGCGTCAAAGCCGGAGCCTTTTTTAACCAACAGACGAATGATTTCCGCCGCTGGGTTCGCTTTCACCGCGTAATGGATATGCGCGTCGCCAAGACCGCTATGCAGCGCATCATATTGCGCGGCCACACGCTCACGGCTGATGACAAGCGTCGGCTTGTCAAAGCTGTTGGCGGCAATATAGGCAGCGGCCGGATCGGCAAATGAATTGGATGCGGCGCGCAGGGCACCGGGTACTGTAGCGTTCATGGTCATCTCCAAAGAGCAGGTGGGGCTGGTTCCCCGCGTGTCGTTTCAAGAGACGTTACCGTCGCTACATAAACGCGGGTCAGTCAGAGTAGGAACTGACCGGCCAGAGGCGCGTGCGTTGGCGTCTATATTGCGCCATGTACGCCGTTTTAGGATTCGTACAAGGGGTAAAATTACCCGCAATGCAAATTGTTAGTTTTCCTCGTCTTCCCAGTCACTACCGATGGGGTCGCGGTCTCTTTTGCGTTCTTCTTTGATCATATCTTTGGTCTCTTGCTCCTCTTCCGGGCCGGATTCTTCTGGGTCGCTTTCAGCCGCTTCGGTTTCGGCCAAGGCCAGAACAAACCACATTGGGAAGTGATCCGACCCAATCTTATCCAGCCGGTCCATTTCTAGCAGGCGGAACTGCGGGTCGTGGAACAGGTGATCGAGCGGCCAGCGCATCCACGGCATTGTCGCGCTGAACGTATTGTACATGCCGCGCCCCACGCGTGGGTCCAGCAGGCCCGAAAGACGCTGGAAGCGCCGCGTCGTCGTTGACCACGCCACATCATTCAGATCACCGGTCACAACGGCAGGCAGCGCGTCTTTCTCGGCTTCGATACCGACCATCGCAATTTCGCTGTCGCGGCCTTTGGTGTCGTGCTCGATCACTGGCGGCTCGGGGTGCACCACATAGAGGCGGAAGTCTTCGCCCACAGGCAAATGCACGCGCACGCGGATGGAGGGCACCTCGCGGGTGACCAACTCACGCACCTCAACCTCCGAAAGTGGCAGTTTGGACATCACGCACAGCCCATAGCCGTTCTGAAGCGGCACATCGATGCGCTGATCATAGTTCTTGCCCAGACCGTCGCCCAAGGCATCAATCCAATCTTGATCCACCTCAATGGCCATAAAGATATCCGGCACACGCGCCTCAACAAGGGCGATAAGCTTGCCATAATCGCGGTTGGATTTTTTGACGTTCGCGGCCACCAGACTGAAATGTCGGTCTGTCTCTCTGCGCAGCTCCGGCGAGGCGGACAGCGATTGCTTGCGCCAAATCGGCGTGAACTTGGTGATATAAAGCGCCTGAACCGCTGCGACGCCCAGCATCAGCGCAATGCCAATCATGCCCGAGGTCGTGGTCGGCCCCTGCACCAGCCCAAAGACGGCGGCCAGCAGCAGCGCCAGCCCGAGGAATTGCTCACGCGGAAAGGCCAGCCCCCGGATCGCCCCGAAAGGCAGTTTGCTCAGCGGCAGAAGGCTGCACAATACAAGCAGTCCCGCCAAGCCCCAGATCACCCAATTCAACGCCGTTTCCAAATCCATCCCCCGGGCGCGTTGCGCCCAATTTTAAATGCAAAACAGGGCACCGGAGAAACCGACGCCCTGTCACTTTAACACATCCTCGTGGCGAAAGTTCCTTCCGCCACACCGCCCTGAGGGGGCTTAACCCTTGGCTTTATCCTCTGCGTCGTCGTCTTCTTCGGTGCTGTCGGGCAGCGAGAAGAAGCTGTCGGCGTCGGAGTAATCGCCTTTCGAATGGTCTTCATCTTCCTCGTCATCCGTGCTGCTGCCGGAGAGAGTGAATGTTTCCAGGCCTTCGATGGCTGTGGGGATCTTGGGCTCGTTGTCCATGCCAAGGCTCTGCTCAGTCGACACCAGCTTGCGGCGCTCGTCGTCGTTCATCACCTCGCCAGCAGCGGCTTTCTTGGCAGCAGCTTTTTGCACGGCGGCGTCAAGCTCGGACTGTTTGCACAGGCCAAGGGCAACCGGGTCGATCGGCTGGATGTTGGAGATGTTCCAGTGCGTGCGCTCACGAATCGCTTGGATTGTCGGCTTGGTGGTGCCCACCAGCTTGCTGACCTGACCATCGCTAAGTTCGGGGTGGAACTTGACCAGCCACAGGATCGACGCCGGACGGTCCTGACGTTTGCTGAGCGGCGTGTAACGCGGGCCACGGCGTTTCTCTTCGCCTTCAGCAGCAGCGTTGAACTTGAGCTTCAGCTTGTGCAGCGAATTGTCCTGCGCCGCGTCGATCTCTTCTTGGGTCAGCTGGTTGTTGGCAATCGGATCAAAACCCTTCACGCCCTGCGCCACGTCGCCATCGGCGATGCCCTGCACTTCCAGCTCATGCATCCCGACAAAATCGGCGATCTGCTTAAAGCTGATGGTGGTGTTGTCCACGAGCCAGACGGCGGTGGCTTTGGCCATAATCGGTTTTGCCATGTCACTCTCCTAAAAACGCAATTTTCCCGTCGCCTGAAAGGCTGTCCTGTCTGGCAGAACGGTCTTCATTGTCGGGGAAGTTGTGGGCTGTATACTGGCTCAAACGTCATAAGGAAAGACCCAATGCGGCCACTGCGCGCCTGTCTGCTGATCCTCACCCTGCTCTCGCCCCTCTCTGCTATGGCCGAGGGGGAACGTGCGGGCGAATTCGATTACTACGTCATGGCGCTGTCGTGGTCGCCCAATTGGTGCGAATTGACCGGCGATGCGCGCCGCTCCCCGCAGTGCGACGCAGATAAAGATCACGGTTGGACCCTGCATGGGCTTTGGCCGCAGTACACCCGCGGCTACCCTTCCTACTGCCAAAGCGGGCAGCGCCCGCCCAACCGCACGCAAACCGGGGACATGGCCGATATCATGGGCACCGGCGGGCTGGCCTGGCATCAATGGAAGAAACACGGATCGTGCAGCGGGCTCGCCCCCGCAGATTATTTCGCCCTGTCCCGCGAAGCTTATGGCCGCATCACCCGCCCCGAAGTCTTTCGCAAACTTGACCGCACTGTCGCCCTGCCGGCTGCTGTCGTCGAAGAAGCGTTTTTAAAGGCGAACCCTGATTTGACCGCCCAAGGGATCACCATCACCTGCAAGCAAAATCATATCCAAGAGGCGCGCATCTGCCTGTCACGCAATCTCGAGTTCATCCCCTGCGGCCCAGATGTACGGCGCGATTGCAGCCTTGATAACGCTGTGTTCACACCGGTGCGATAGAGCATGAAGCCGTTATTCATGTGAAAGCGGGAGAGGCGCAATTTCCTCCCCCGCTATCAATTGCCTTTCGGCTCTCTCTCCAACACGGGTGATGGCGTCCCATTCCGTGATTAAAGTTAACGAATTATGTCTTAACAATTCGTTACTGTCTCAAATTTTACTGAACTTCGTCAGACGTGAGATCTCCGCCCACCGTCAAGACGATCTTGCCAATATGGCCACTGGCCTCCATCCGGCGGTGCGCGTCATTCGCCTCTGACAGATCATAGGTGCTGTCCATCACCGGGGACACGCGGCCTGCCTCCAACAGGGGCCAGACATTCTGCATCAATTCCTCGGCGATACGCGCCTTGGCCAGATCGCTTTGGGGCCGCAGGGTCGAGCCAGTCATGGTGAGGCGACGCGTCATCAACGTGACAAAGTTCACCTCCTCCTTGGCCCCTTGCAGGAAGGCGATTTGTACGAGCCTACCGTCTTCAGCCAAGGCTTTAAGGTTGCGGTTGATGTAGCTGCCGCCAACCATATCAAGGATCACATCCGCGCCGCCTTCGGCCTGCAGCACATCGACAAAATCCGTATCCCGGTAGTTGATCGCCACCTCGGCGCCCAGCTTCATACAGGCCGCGCATTTGCTGTCGGTTCCAGCGGTCACGAAAACCCGTGCGCCCAAGATGCGGGCCAGTTGGATCGCGGTCGTGCCGATGCCGGAAGAGCCGCCATGGATCAGCACCTTCTCCCCGGCTTTCAGCCCGCCCCGCATGAAGAGGTTGGACCAGACGGTGAAGAATGTCTCAGGCAAGCAGGCGGCTTCTTTCAGCCCCATCCCGTCGGGGATCGGCAAGCAATGCGCTGCGGGCGTGGCGACATATTCGGCATAGCCGCCGCCGGGCAGCAGCGCGCAGACCAGATCGCCCGGTGCCAGTGTCGTCACGCCGGGGCCGACCTCAACCACCTCGCCCGACGCCTCTAGCCCCGGTAGATCGCTGGCGGTTGCAGGGGGCGCATATTTGCCCGCGCGTTGCAGCGCATCAGGGCGGTTCACCCCGGCAAAGGCGACCTTAATGATGACCTGCCCGTGTTTCGGTTGGGGCCGGGGGCGGGTGGTGCCCTGCAGAACGTCCGGACCGCCGGGTTCGGTGATTTCGATTGCACGCATGGTCTGTGTCATGTCTGAAGTATCCTCGGGTCTGGTTTTGCCGCAGCCTAGCGGGCGGCCTCGGGGCGTGCACCCGGAATTTGAAACCCGGCGGAAGGGAGAGAGGCAGATGATCGCGCAGGATCGGTTCAGATGGCACGACGAGGCGCGGCTTTTCGCGGGATCGCAAGAGCTGCCCCGTGCGCCTGCCGGGGACTGTGATGACTTTCGCGTCCTGCCTGCAGCACCGGCCAATGACGCCCTTACCGGACTCGCTGCCGCGATCACGGATCAAGCGCCTTTCTGCCTGAGCGACCGGCCCAGGCGGGCAGACGAAATCACCTGCCCGCCGGGTGCGTTCCTGACCTTGACAGGCGGCGCGTCTGGCCTGCCTAAGGCCGTGCGCCGCAGCCAAGCTTCTTGGATTGCCAGCTTCGGTGTGAATGCTGATCGTTTTGCTCTGCGCAGCTCTGACGCGGTCGCGGTTTTGGGTCTGCTCAGCCATTCGCTGTCGCTTTATGCCGTTCTGGAGGCGCTGCACCTCGGTCTCGACGCGCATGTCTTAGCCGATCTTTCCCCCCGCAGGCAGGCGGCACAGATTGCCAAGGTCGGCGCAACGATCCTCTACGCCACGCCGACCCAATTGCGCCTGCTGGCACGTGGCGCTGCCACGCCCTTGCCAACGCTACGGCTGGTGCTTTGCGGCGGTGGTGCGCTCGACGCCGCCACGCGCGCGGCGGTTGAACGGCTCTGCCCCAACGCCGCCGTGCAGGTGTTCTATGGCGCGGCAGAGACAAGCTTTATTACGCTGGCCGATGCCAGCACTCCCGAAGGTTCAGTCGGACGCCCCTACCCCGGTGTCGATCTGCGCCTGTTGAACGCGGCGGGCCAACCGACAGCAGATGTCGGCGAAATCTGGGTTTCTAGCCCCTATCTCTTCGATGGATACGCCTCAGGCGACAGTACCGATACGCGCTGGCAAGATGGCTTTGTGACCGTAGGCGAAATGGGCGAATTGGATAAGGACGGGCATCTGTGGATCAAAGGACGGCGGCAGCGCATGGTGCAAATCGCCGACCAATTGGTGTTCCCCGAAGCGGTTGAGGCAGTGATCGCCGCGCACTCAAGCCTTCCTTGTGCGGTCCTGCCGCGCGACGACGCGCTGCGCGGGCAGCTTCTGGTGGCGGTGGTTGAAGGGGTGGAAAACCGTGCCCAAGCTGAGGGGATTATCGCGGCCTGTCGCGCGGAACTCGGCCCTTTGGCCGCCCCCCGGCGCGTATATTTTAACCCTGAACTGCCGCTGCTTGCTTCGGGTAAGATTGATCTAACCGCCCTTTCCCATTGGCTGGAGGGCCAACTTTGACCCGCGCCTATGTTGTCTCTGCCTGTCGCAGCCCGGTCGCACCACGTGGCGGGGCGCTGGCGCATCTGTCGTTGCCCGACCTCGCCGCGCCGGTTCTGATCGCCGCTTTGACCCGCGCAGGACTTGAACCGAGCCTAGTGGAAGAGGTGATTTGCAGCACGGCCCTCGGCCCCGGCGGCAACCCGGCGCGCAGCATCGCGCTGGCAGCGGGATTGCCTGAGCATGTGGCGGGCCTCAGCATTGATCGGCAGTGCGCGGGCGGTTTGGATGCACTGGCGCTGGCGCGGCAAATGATCCTGAGCGGCGCCGCGGAAGTGGTCGTGGCTGGCGGGGCTGAGAGCTATTCCCGCCAGCCGCTGCGCTATCGCACCTTCCCTGATGGCCGCCCGCCTGCAGCTTACACCCAAGCGCCCTTCACTCCTTGGCCAGAACGCGACCCCGAAATGGCGCAGGCCGCCGCCGCACTCGGCCTATCACAAGGCATCACCCGGCAAGCACAGGATGATTGGGCGGTAGAGAGCCATGCAAAAGCCCGCGCGCATCGGCCCGCAGAGACGGAACTGGTGCCGCTGGCGGGTACCGAGAGTGATACATTCACCCGCCGCCTCACCCCCGCGCTCTGCCGTCGTGCCAAGGTGCTTACCGGCGACATCACCGCTGCCAATGCCGCCGTTGCTGCCGATGCCGCGGCCTTTTGCATCGTCGTGTCAGAGCGTATAGCGGCAGGCCTCACGGGCCCCAAAGTTGAGTTAATCGCAGCAGCAACAAAAGGCAGCAGGCCGGAAGACCCCGGTTTAGCCCCATTGGTCGCGATTGAGGAGGTGTTTCGCCAAACTGGTTTGGCGGCCGCCGACCTTAACGTCGCCGAGATCATGGAGGCCTATGCCGTGCAGGCCATCGCCTGTGTTACCGGCGCAAGGATCGCACCTGAGATCGTCAACATTGGGGGAGGCGCTTTGGCACGGGGGCATCCGATTGGCGCGTCGGGCGCGATCAATGCAGTGCGGCTCTGGCATGAATTGGTGGCGCGGGGATCAGGCACCGGATTGGCAGCGATTGCCGCGGCCGGGGGGATCGGCTCTGCCGCGCTAATGCGGCTGTAGCGGCCCGCCCCCCTGGGAGAGCGGGCCAATCGTTTAACTGCGCGACAGCACGCTTGCGGGGCGCGCCTTGGCCAGACCGGAGGTGATGAAACCCGCCAGCACGGCTTTGATCAGGTCACCGGGGATGAAGGCTTGAACCAGCAAGGTCGCCTCGATCAGCGTCTTGTTCAGGGTCATCATCATGCCGAAGATGCCGAAGGCATAGACCACAAGGATGCCGCCCAAGACGGCGGAAACCCCAGCAGCGAGACCGACCGGCGCACTGCGCCACTGGTCCATGATAAAGCCGGTCACGAAGGCACCGATCGGGAAACCAACGAGGAAGCCAACGGTTGGCGAGGCAAAAACGCCCAGACCGCCACGGCCGCCAGCCAGAAGCGGCAGGCCAAGCGCCACCAGCGCCACAAACAGCAACGCCGCGAGACCACCGCGCCATGCGCCCAGCACGGTCCCGCAGAGCATGACGCCCAGCGACTGCGCCGTAATCGGCACACCAAAGCCAAGCGTGAATTTCGGGATCAGGCCCAGTGCCGCAATCAGCGCGGCGAAAAGGGCGATCATTGTCAGATTACGTTCCATTGGGAGGGTCCTTGGATTGAAGTTTTCAATGCCTAGGCCAGCCCTTTGCCCCGGTCAAGCAATCACAGCCCGCCCCGCGCGCGCAGCGCCTCGGCCACATGTTCAGCGTCATCAATGGCCAACACAGTGAAGGGCATCACAATCCGCCATCCTGCCCGCTTGCGTGACCGCGCCCGCCACGCCAACGACAGCATCTGTCCTTTGGCAGTTAGCACCGGCGTGAAACGTACCACGAGCGCCACCGCCAGCTCCAAGCTACGGGTCCGGACCCCAAAGCGGCGCAACGGCGTGGCGAGCCAGCGCACAACCGCCATCATATCGCTGAGTTTCGTGGTCATGGTCACAAGGTTGGCCAGCCCCACGGCGGTGATCATGCGCAAGACGATAACGAGGCCCGCCAGCGCATCACGGGTCAAGATATGCCACAACAAAATCATCGCAACAAAGGGCCAAAGCATCCGCAGCCGCCCCAGACCGACCCGCATGAATGCCCGCCCCGGCAGGGCATAGAGCAGCAGCATCCCGGCACAGAAGGCGGCCTGCCAGATCGGCTCTTCCACCCTGAAAAGCAGCAGCGTCGCAAGACAAAGCGCCCCCAGCTTGACCCCTGCGGGCCAGCCATGGGCGCGGGTCTCAACCGGCGAGGTCAGAGAGATCATCGCTCGCCCCCAGTTCCTTCATCCGCGTCTCGAAATTACGCAGCACCGGGCGCGCGCTGCCCTGCTGGGCAACTTCGCCGCCCTCTAGCCAGAGGATATGATCGTATCCTGCCACAGCAGCGGGATCGTGGGTGATATGCACCAGCGTTAGGTCGAGCCCGGCCAACACACGCTCAAGATGCAGCCGCGTCGGAATGTCGAGCCCGGCAAAGGGTTCATCAAGCACCAGCACCCGAGGCTGCATCGCCAGAACCGCCATCAGACAAACCAACTGCCGCTGCCCTTGGGAGAGTTGGTGGATCGACGCCTGCGCCCAGTGTCGCTTGTTGAACTGATCAAGAATCGCGGCCACGCCGCGTGCGGCCTCTGCTTTGGACTGGCCCATCTGCAGGAGGCCAAAAGCGATTTCCTCTTCCACGGTGGGAAAGATGATTTGATGGTCGGGGTTCTGAAACAGGATCCCCACAGCGCCGATCGCGCGGCGGCGGTCATGAGCCACGTCGACCCCGTTGATCCGCACCTGCCCCGTGTCTGCCGCCACCAACCCCGACAGCACCCGCGCGAAAGAGGTCTTGCCAGAGCCGTTGCGCCCCACAACTCCAATCCGCGCGGCATCAGACTTAAGGCTCACGTCGCGCAACACCGGCGTGCCGCCGGGGGTGTAGCTGATCCTGTCGATATCGATGAGCGGATGGGTCGGATTGATCATCGGGTGCCTGTGTAAAACCTGATGCCCTGCCCTACCATCTGGTGCACGGGCGGGGAAGCCCGCTGTCGCTCCGCGCTGCGCCTCAGCGCGGCGGCGTCCAACGCCCCGGAAGATTTGGGTCACGCTGCCCGCGCGGCGCTTTGATATGGCTCAGCAGCCAATTCGGCCCGGCCATCAAACGGCTCAGCGTCGGGCTTTCGCGCACCTGCGCCTTGAGCTTTTCGATCTGCATCACATCATCGATCCGCCGATCAAGGAAAGACCACGTCGCCTGATGCCCCTCACTGGTATCACCCAGCCAATAGAGCAGCGTGGCAGAATAGACGCCCGACAGCGTGGCCCGTTTGCTGTACCAATTCACATCGTCCGAGGTATCGCCAAGCGCGGTCCAGATTTTATCGCAGGTCTCCCACAGCAGGCCCGCCCCTTCGGGGGCGTGATGCGGCAGGGCGAAAAGCGTACTGCCCCGGCGGATCGCCTCACGGTCGCCCGCTTCGAGCCGCAGGCGCACGGCCTTGGCGATGCGATCTCGGAAGCGCAGGTTTGCCAGATCAGCCTCGGCCAGCCCTTCCAGCATCTTTGCATCGCCGCGTCGGTGATACGCCACGGCCAGATCGACCGAACCACGCGGGCAGACCGCACGGGCCAGCGCCGGGTCCAGACCACTGTCCTTGATCGCAGCATTGAAGGTCGCGGGGGACCAGCCGTCGAACGGCACATGCATCAATGCGGCATCAAGCAATTGGTCCTTTGGGTCGGCCTTGGGCGGGGTCATGGCGGGCTCCTATCGGGGCGTGATGGGGTGGACAAAGTTGATATAGGCTGTTATAGGCCCAATTCCTGCAATTCCTTGCAACTTTATCCTAGAAAGGTGGTGACAACCACATGCAGGTTAGTGTTCGCGACAACAACGTCGATCAGGCCCTTCGGGCTCTGAAGAAAAAGCTACAGCGCGAAGGCGTTTTCCGTGAAATGAAGCTCAAGCAACATTTCGAGAAACCGTCCGAGAAAAAAGCGCGCGAGAAAGCTGAAGCGATCCGTCGTGCCCGTAAGCTGGCACGGAAAAAAGCGCAACGCGAAGGTATGATGTAAATCACTCCCGCGACACGCGACAGATATATGAGACCCCCGGTGCTTGATGGCAGCGGGGGTTTTGTTTTGTAGGGGAGAGCGGTTGGAGCCGGGCGGCGCAAAACCGGAGGCTGGTGCTCGGAACTTTAGCGATTGGGCAGCTTATGGCAGCAGTCATTACCCTGAGTACCCTAGCTAGAGCGCCGGCCCTTGAGCCGGTCTGGCGCTGCCCGGCGACCTTCGGCATCGGTTCCGGCGCGGCGCAGATCGTGTGCAATCCAACTACACCGGCAGCGCCGTGGTCTTACACACCGTCCGCAATGCGAAACTCGACTGCATCTGCGCTACACCCGGCAGCCGCGCCAAATGCTGACGGTGGATCCGCGCGAAATCCTCAGTGTTCTCCGCCACAATCTTCAGCAGATAATCCGCCGTTCCTGCCATCAGGTGACATTCCAGCACATCGGGAATACGCGACACGGATTTCTCAAAAGCTTCCAAAACCTCTTCGGCCTGCGCCTGCAGGGTGATCTCAACAAACACAGTCGTCGGCATATTCAGCTTGCGCGGGTCCAGCAGCGCCACGTAATCGCGGATATATCCTTCCTTTTCCAACCGCTGCACACGGCGGTGGCAGGCCGAGGGCGACAAATGCACCACCTCCGACAGTTCAGCATTGGACATTCGCCCATTCCGCTGCAAAGCGCGCAGAACACGTCGATCAATCTCATCTAAGGACATTTGCGCAATACTTTCGCGTAAAGTGGCAGTCAGGCGCGATTATATTCGAATAATACGCCCCATGGCGACCCCAAATTCGCAGCGATATGCACGGCAGTTGTGATAATCCTGTCCCACTACGGAGGAGGAGTGACCCCCATGAAAATCGGATGCCCGAAAGAAATTAAGCCACAGGAATTCCGCGTCGGCCTGACGCCCAATGCCGCACAAGAAGCCATTGCCCACGGGCATGAGGTGATCGTGCAGGCCGGGGCCGGTGTCGGCGCGGGATTCGAAGACGCGGATTACACTGCCGCAGGCGCAACCATCATCGACACGGCCGAGGAAATCTTTGCCAGCGCCGATATGATTGTCAAAGTGAAGGAACCACAGGCCAGCGAGCGCAAGATGCTGCGCGAAGGCCAGTTGCTCTTCACCTACCTGCACCTTGCACCCGACCCTGATCAGACCCACGACCTGCTGGCCTCGGGCTGCACCGCGATTGCTTATGAAACCGTGACCGACCGCAACGGCGGGCTGCCCCTGCTGGCGCCGATGTCCGAAGTCGCAGGCCGTTTGGCCCCGCAGGTCGGCGCTTGGACGCTGCAAAAGGCCAACGGCGGACGCGGTGTGCTGATGGGCGGCGTGCCCGGTGTTGGCCCGGCCAAAGTTATGGTTATCGGCGGCGGCGTTGTTGGCACCCATGCGGCACGGATCGCCGCTGGTATGGGCGCGGATGTGACCGTTCTTGACCGTTCACTCCCCCGGATGCGCTATCTCGATGATATCTACGGCGGCACTTTCAAGACTACCTATGCCAGCGCAGGCAACACCATCGAACTGGCACGCCAAGCAGATATGATCATCGGCGCAGTGCTAATCCCCGGCGCGGCGGCCCCCAAACTCATCAGCCGCGCGCAACTGTCCGAACTCAAACCCGGCGCGGCGCTGGTGGACGTGGCCATCGACCAAGGCGGTTGCTTTGAAACCTCCAAGGCGACCACACACCAAGACCCGGTCTATGACGTCGACGGCATCATGCACTATTGCGTGGCCAACATGCCGGGCGCCGTGGCGCGCACCTCGACCATCGCGCTTGGCAATGCGACCATGCCTTTCATGCTGGCGCTGGCCGACAAGGGGTGGAAACAAGCCTGCGCGGATGATCCGCACCTCAAGGCCGGGCTTAACGTCCATGCGGGCAAGCTGACCTACGCTGCCGTGGGCGAAGCGCTTGGCATCGACAGCATCACTGCGGATCAAGCCATCGCGGGCTGACACCCCTTTGAAACCACAAAGGCCCGCCAATCTGGCGGGCCTTTTCGTAAACACGCTGGCTTTAGCGGTTTTTAAGCGCGTCGCGAATTTCCAGCAACACATCCACCTGTGACGGCCCGGTTTTAACCTCGGGCGCAACGTCGTCTGGTTTTTCGGCTGCGGCCTTCACCCGGTTCACCATTTTGACAAGGATGAAGACGACAAAAGCGATGATGAAAAAGTTGATCACCGCCATCAAGAACGACCCATAAGCAAAGATGGACGCCCCTGCCTCCCGCGCCTGTTCAAGCGATGCGTTAGCGGGCACATCCCCCGACAGCACAGCATAGTTATTGGTAAAATCAACACCGCCTGTGAAAAGCCCGATGATCGGGTTGATCAAATCAGCCACCATCGACGACACGATCGCCGTAAAGGCCGCGCCAATGATGATACCAACCGCCATGTCCATGACATTGCCTTTGGCGATGAAATCCTTAAATTCTTGAATCATAGTTCTGTCCCTATCTATGTCCTGCCGACCGTCCCGCCGCCATCGTTCGATTGTGAGGATTGACAGAGAGGGCGGTCAATAACGTTTTGATGGTTGTCGCCTGAATTGCTGCTCTGAACACCATTAGGCGTGAAAACAAACCCGCATCAGCGCACCGTCTGGGTTGAAATCAGTCGTAAGTCGCCCGTGAAGCTGCTCGGCTGCCGTGGCCATCAACATCCGTCCCAACCCGCTGCTGTCCGCACCCGAAACGGTTCCGTCGTGACCACAGCCGTTGTCCCGGCACTCCAACAGCCAGCCGCCCGCATTGTTCTGTCTGCGCAATGAAATGCTGACCTCGCCAGCTTGGTCCCCGGGAAAGGCGTGCTTGATCGAATTAGCCACGAATTCGCTAACGATCATCCCAAGCGCCGACGCTTGCGTTGCTTGCAACTCTCCCGGCTCGGCCGCACAAGAGATGGTGACATGATCCGGCGCACTTGCGGCGAGAAGCTTGTTCAACTGCTCAAGGTAAGAGGCGGTCTGCACCTTGCTTTGCCCCCCCTGGCCCATCAATTCGCTATGCAACGAGGCGACAGCCCCAAACCGCCGTTCCACAAGGGCAAGCACATCCTTTGCGTCAGGGTCATGCACCTTGCGCGTCGCCATCCGCAACAGCGACGCAATGGTCTGGAACGAGTTCTTAACGCGGTGGTCCATCTCGGCACGCAGGGCGGCTTCGATGCGAATTTTCTTGCGCAGTTCCAGCTGCATCATCACATGACGCGACAGTGTTTGCAGCGCTTGGCGTTGAAATTCGGTCAAGGTCCGCGGCTTGATATCCAGCACACAAAGCGTGCCAATGGCCTGACCATTCGGCGCGACAAGGTTCGCCCCGGCATAGAATTTTACCCGCGGGTCACCGATGTGCAGCGGGTTGTCGGCGGTACGCGGATCAGCACTCATGTCCGAAATCTCGGTGAAGTCGCCGTCAAGAATGGCGTGAGAGCAGACCGATTGATCCAGCGCTGTCTCTTGGGGCTCAAACCCGACGCGCGCTTTGAACCACTGGCGCTTTTCATCGACCAGGCTGATCAGAGAGACAGGCGTCTCGCAAATCTTGGACGCAAGCTCTACAATATCGTCAAAATCAGCTTCGGCTTCGGTATCAAGGACATCATAGGAGTGCAGCGTTTCAAGACGCTGGTCCTGTTCAGCGGGCGTGTCAGCTAAAATGGACCTTCTCCTTCCAAAATTGACCCGCTGCACAGCTTTGGCGCAGCAGTGGGGTCGGATATGGCCTGCCATTCGGGGGCAGATCAAGGCTGATGAACCTCCAGCTAGTGAAGGTTTAGCCCGAAAAGCAGCGGCGTCCACTACGCTGCCGAATCGATTCGCCTACTAAGCATTGATAAATGTTAAACTTTGCCGCGACTAGCCCTGCTGCGGCGTCACTCTGGCAGCGCACCGGTCAGCACATAGCGCAGAATCTCGACCACCTGAGCGGGGTCCGAAGCCACGGCCAACGCGGCCGCATCGACCTCTTTCAACGCATGCGCGTGATCCGCCCCGTGCAGAATGATCAGCGACTTGCCCAGAGCCGCGGCATAGCCCGCGTCAAAGGCTGCGTTCCACTGTTTATACTGCTCGCCAAAGCGCACCACGACCACATCCGCGTCAGCAATCGCCTTGCGGGTTCGGATCGCGTTGATCTGCGCGCCTTTGCGGTCGTGCCAGAAATTGTCGGCCTCAGGCCCAAGGATCGCCACGCCGCAATCATCGCTCGCGGCGTGGTCAGTGACCGGCGCTGAGAATGTCACGTCGAGCCCTTCGGCCCCTGTGATGATCTGTTCGCGCCAGTCGGTGTGGATTTCACCGGAGAGATAGACTTTCATCGCTCGTCCTTTCGTTCAGCCGCGCAGCACGCCGCCCGTGGCTTTGGTCACCTTTTCAACAACCTTGGCACCAACCGCTTCGATGTCGGCATCTTTCAGCGTCTTGTCACTCGGCTGCAAACGCACGGTGATGGCGAGGGATTTCTTGCCTTCGCCAAGGCTGCCGCCAATGAACTCGTCAAAAACGCGCACGTCTTCGATCAGGTTCTTGTCGGCACCCTTGGCGGCATTCACCAATGCCAGCGCCTCAACATCGGCATCGACGACAAAGGCAAAGTCACGCTCGACCGCCTGAAGATCGCTGATCTGCAACGCTGGGCGCGTGGCACCGGATTTACGCGGCAACGGCACTTCGGCAGGCCAGATGGTGAAGGCCATTGCCGGGCCTTTGACGTCCATCGCAGCCAGAACGCGGGGGTGCACTTCGCCAAAGACGCCCAGCACCTTTTTCGGGCCAAGGCAGATTTTGCCGTGACGGCCCGGATGCCACCACTCCGAAGCACCCCGCAGGATTTGCACCTTGGCGGGCGCACCGATGGCGGCCAGCACGGCCTCGGCATCGGCCTTAGCATCAAACACATCAACCGCGCGCGCTGCGCCATGCAGGTCACGCGGGCCAGTGCGGCCCACCAACAGGCCGCTGACCATCATCTGCTCCTCGCCCGGCTCACCGCCAGAGAAGGCCGGACCAACCTCAAACAGCGCCATGTCAGCAAAGCCACGCGCCTGATTGCGGGCGGCAGCCTGCAACAGGCCGGGCAGCAGATCGGGGCGCATGTGGCTCATATCTGAGGAGATCGGGTTTTCGAGGCGCGTCTCATCCGTGCCACCACCAAAGAGCGCGGCAGAGGCCTGATCGATGAAGCTGTAGGTCACGCATTCATTGTACCCGAGCGCCGCCGCCGTGCGCCGTGCGGTCACCACGCGGCGCTGCATCGGCGAGAGCACGGGGCGCGGCACGCCGGACGTGAGGCGCGGCAGGGGTTTACCCTCCAACTTGGTCAGCGAGGCAATCCGCGCGACCTCTTCCACCAGATCGGCCTCACCCTGCACATCGGGCCGCCAGCTTGGCACCTGCGCCATGTCACCGTCGAGCTGGAAGCCTAACGCGGTCAACGTCTGGCGCTGGTCGCTCTCGGGGATCGTCATACCGACCAGCGACTGCACTTTGGCCGCGTCCAGCTTGTAAGCGCGGCGGGTGTCCGGCACCTGCCCCGCAACCACAACCTCAGACGCTTCGCCGCCCGCGTGATCGAGGATCATCCGCGTGGCATGTTCGATGCCATAAGGCGTCCATGCCGGGTCCACGCCCCGCTCGAAACGGTAGCGCGCGTCGGAGTTGATCTTGAGCGCGCGGCCCGCATAGGCGATCTGCACCGGATCCCAATAGGCGCTCTCGACAAAGACGTTCACGGTGTCTTCGGTCACGCCTGTCGCTTCACCGCCCATGATGCCGGCGATGCTTTCCACACCGCTATCGTCGGAGATAACCATCTGCCCCGCTTGCAGGGTGTAGGTCTTGTCGTCCAACGCCACGATCTCTTCGCCGCCCTTGGCGCGGTGAACGCGCAGGTTGCCTTTGACCTTATCGGCGTCAAAAACATGCAGCGGGCGGTTGCGGTCGAAGGTGAAGAAGTTGGTCACATCCACGAGGAAAGAGATCGGACGCAGCCCAATGGCGCGCAGGCAATCTTGCAGCCACGCCGGGCTGGGGCCGTTCTTCACGCCCTTGATCACGCGACCATAGAACACCGGGCAGCCGTCCAGCGTGTCGTCGTCAATGCTGACGCTGATGGGCGCAGCAAAGCTACCTTCAACCGCATCGCAATCGCGCGGCTTCAACTTGCCCAAGCCCCGCGCCGCGAGGTCACGCGCAATGCCGCGCACGCCGAGCGCGTCGGGGCGGTTGGGTGTAATGGCGATCTCGATCACCGGGTCGACCTTGGCCGAGTCATTCTCGGCCAGCCAATCAATGAAACGGTCGCCGGGCTTACCAGAGGGCAGCTCGATGATGCCGTCGTGCTCTTCGCTCAACTCCATCTCGCGCTCAGAGGCCATCATGCCGAAGCTCTCAACGCCGCGAATTTTGCCGACGCCGATGGTCGTGTCGATCCCCGGCACATAGACGCCCGGCTTGGCCACAACGACGGTGATGCCCGCCCGCGCATTCGGCGCGCCGCAGATGATCTGCATGACGCCTTCGTCGGTTTCCACCTGACAGACGTTCAGCCGGTCGGCATCGGGGTGTTTCTCGGCCGATTGCACATAGCCGAGGGTAAAGTCGGCCAACTTCGCTGCCGGGTTCTCGACGCCTTCGACTTCGAGGCCGAGGTCGGTCAGGGCATAGGTGATCTCATCAATCGACGCCGTGGTGTCGAGATGGTCCTTGAGCCAGGAGAGAGTGAATTTCATTTATCTAGGTCTTCCCTTAACTTTTGTGTAGCGTCTTTCCCGGCAAACACCACATTTCCCCAAGTCGTTCTGGTCTCGCCATCACGCGAAATTACGCACCCATCTTCTGATAGAAACAGGTCGTTAATTGCAGTCACAACATGTGCACTCGCTTCAATAGCTGCATCTGAACCGACTAGTGCGATTTCGGACTGCAAAGCCCAAAGCTTGCGGATTTCTTCATGAAGATGCCAGTTTTCGGTCTTATCGCGTTGGAAGACGGCAGTAGATTTCTCAACCTGCGCCATGAAGCCTCTATAAAGAGTAATACGTTCTCGTCTATTTTCAGCATACCGAGATGCCTCTTCTTTCTTGTAGTAAAGGTAAATCGCTCCCATCAATCCAATAAGAGGACTAAGATTAGCTACTAATTCACCAATCCAAACGACTGCGCTTGGAAACCAGAAAAAGTCTTCCCTGATATTATCCAAGGCAGTCATTCACACGTCACCTACTCAACCCACCATGCAAATTCGGCTGATCCAAACTCGCGAACCCATAATGCCGCAGCCAGCGCAGGTCTGAATCAAAGAACGCCCGCAGATCCGGAATCCCGTATTTCAGCATCGCGATCCGGTCGATCCCCATGCCAAAGGCAAAGCCCTGCCATTCGTTCGGGTCGATCCCGCCCGCGGCCAGCACCTTGGGGTGCACCATGCCGGAGCCCAGCACTTCCATCCAGCCGTCGCCTTCGCCAATGCGCAGCTGGCCGTCGACCCAAGAGCACTGGATATCGACTTCAGCCGAAGGTTCGGTGAAGGGGAAGTGCGAGGCGCGGAAGCGGGTTTTGATGCCGTCAATCTCAAAGAAGGCGGCAAAGAATTCCTCAAGCGTCCACTTGAGGTTCGCCATAGAGATGTCCTTGTCGATCGCCAGACCTTCGACCTGATGGAACATCGGCGTGTGGGTCTGGTCGTAATCGGCACGGTAGACACCGCCGGGGCAGATGATGCGCAGGGGCGCGCCTTCGGCCTCCATCGTGCGGATCTGCACCGGGGAGGTGTGGGTGCGCAGCACATGCGGGGCACGCTCGTCGCCCTCAGCACGGGCCATATAGAACGTGTCCATCTCGGCCCGCGCGGGGTGGTGGCCAGGGATGTTCAGCGCGTCGAAGTTGTACCAATCGGTGTCAATGCGCGGGCCTTCGGCGACCGAGAAACCCATCTCGGCGAAGATCGCGGTTAGCTCTTCGGTGACTTGGCTGACCGGGTGGATGCTGCCCTGACGCTGGTGCCGCGTCGGCAGGGTCACGTCGAGCCATTCGCTGCGCAGGCGCTCATCTAGCGCGGCATCGCCAAGTGCTGCCTTCTTGGCGGACAGCGCCGAGTTGATTTCGTCCTTCAGCGCGTTCAGCGCGGGGCCAGCGACCTGCCGTTCTTCGGGGGTCATCTTGCCAAGCTCGCGCATCTTCAGCGCCACTTCGCCTTTCTTGCCCACGGCAGCCAGCCGGATGTCTTCCAATGCGGATTCGTCACCGGCATCGGCGATTTGGCTCAGGTACTTTTGCTTCAGATCGTCCATGACAGGCCCTTGGAATAATACCCCGTCCTGCTAGCCCTCCCGCCCTGCGAATGCAAGCCGTAGGGGTTGTGACGGCATGGGGGAACCACCACCTCTGCCAAGCGTTAGGCCGCATCCCCTCGGCGCGCCCTCTTGGCAGCGGCGCGCTCAAACTCCCCCGAAAGGAGAGACTATGAAAATCCTGATGGTTCTGACATCGCATGATGAGCTTGGCGACACCGGCAATAAAACCGGCTTCTGGCTCGAAGAATTCGCCGCGCCCTACTACGTCTTTAAAGACGCTGGCGCCGACGTGACCCTCGCCTCGCCCAAAGGCGGCCAGCCGCCGCTCGACCCCAACAGCGACAGCGACGACGCGCAGACCGATGCGACCCGCCGTTTCAAAGACGACGAAGCCGCTCAGAAAGCCCTCGGCTCGACCAAAGTGCTGGGCGATGTGGATGCGGACGGTTTCGACGCGATCTTCTACCCCGGCGGCCACGGCCCGCTGTGGGATCTGGCCAATGACGCCGACAGCAAGCGCTTGATTGAAACCTTCTGGGCTTCCGACCGCCCTGTTGGTGCCGTCTGCCACGCGCCTGCCGTGTTCAGAGACACCGAACATGAAGGTAAGCCGCTGGTTTCCGGCAAGCGCGTCACCGGCTTTACCAACACCGAAGAAGAGGGCGTTGGCCTTACCGATGTGGTGCCTTTCTTGGTCGAAGACATGCTGAAGAAGAACGGTGGCGAGTACAGCAAAGGCGACGATTGGGCATCATATGTGCTGGTCGACGGCAAGTTGGTGACCGGCCAGAACCCCGCCTCTTCCGAAGAAGCGGCGAAAGAAATGCTGGCACTGTTGAAGTAACGGTTTGGTAAGCGACGCATGAGGGGGGGGGGGGCGCAACATTGTGCCCCCTTTTTCTTTGTGGGAACCGTCAAAGGCCGTGCCGTGTTTTCTTTCTGGAAGGAGCCCCCGACATGGCAAACTATGACCGCACCACCGGCGCACCTTGGAGCGCGGACGACTTGGACCAGCTGCGCATTCTCGCAGCTGAGGGCACTTCGGCCAGCGTGATCGGCGTACAGCTGGGCCGAACAGAAAAGGCGATCTCGCACCAAGCGTCGCTTGAGGGCATCAGCCTGACATCTGTCAGCCGAAACCCCTATGACCCCGACACGCTAGACCGATAGCAATTCGCGCCCGTTCTTCTTGTGTCTTTCGACCAGCCGCTTTTGCATGTTTCCTGAAGGGATTGGCTGGGCAGACGGGCCGAAATCGCTGCTGACAACCTGATCAGGAAATAGTCGGGCGAACTCTTCACGCTGCGCATGACCAATTGTCTTTGCAGTGTCAGCGTTAAGCAGGAAACTCTCGGTCGGTGCGCCTTCTGCATAGATGATTTGATGCTCTTTAAAGATCAGATGAAAGTACTCGACCCGTTCGACCTTATCCTCGACAGTGATCCCCGGCAGCTCGGTAAGCCGGATGGCGGCGACCAGTACCGTCATCGCACCGCACATGCGTTTGACGATGCCGGACCGCGCCACCATGCGGTGCTGGCGGGACACAATAAGGTCGCGCTTGGGCAGCCCCGCGCCCAATGCGCCTGCAGTGATACGGATGGGGTAAAGCTTGGGGTTTCTGGCAAGCTCGGGCGCGTCCACACAACGCCGCAGCGCGGTGACCAGCTCTTGATAGCCGCCTTGGGTTAAGACGCGCATGCCGGGTGACAATGCCTCAACTGGCAGATCGCCCCTGTCGGTGGTGATCAACGTGCCCCGTGTGAAACAAGCTACGCCCGTCGAAACAAGGTCGCCATCCTTGCTCATCGTATCAATATCAGAGTTCCATGTCAGATCTCCCAGCAACCCACCTTTGGGCAGGTCTGAGAAATCAACGGTCATCGTGGTAAAGAGATCGCCCGCAGGGGGGCTTCCCGCCAGATTGACGATACCGGAATAGGTCACCTCAAGGTCACCGGCTAAATCCTGAGACCCCTCACCCAGCCGGAAAGGAAACCCATCAAGCGAACCGGGGGTTGAGCCGCCGTTTGGATCGTCATCCAGCGCATAGGTTGTATCAAAAACAGAGCTCGCGGGCTGGAGGTCAATCTCCATGGTTGCCAGCGGCTTGGTGGTTTCCAGATGGTGCCAATCAAAGCCGAAGGACATTTTTGAATGCTCACCGACCGCCGCGCCGTTTGTATACGCGTCCGTCGCGTGCCACGTAAGCGTTTCGGTGGTTCCATCCGCATAGGTCAGCGTGATCCGCGCGCCTTCCAGATCGACGCCGCGCGAACTGGTATCGTCGCGGATGCCGTGGACCGTCTCATGCGGATCCTCATCTAACCTATTAATCACTATTGCGGGCATAAACGTCCCCACCTTTTTATAAATAACCTGCCAACCAGCAACATGAATTACCACGCCACCTGTGCAGATTCTTTGCACAGTGCCCAGTCGTTGAGGCACATTGTCTTACGGCTGAGGAAAGGGCATGGCCACGGCAAGGATTTATTGAGGCAAGATTAAGTCCGACCTTCTGCGCAGCACCCGGCCAGACATGCAAAAAGCCCCGCCGTGGGGCGGGGCTTTCTAAAATTCAATGCAAAGTCAGCTTAGGCTGCCAGTGCGTCCTGTGCCTGCTTGACGATCGCGCCAAAGGCTTCGGGCTCATGCACGGCCAGATCGGCCAGAACCTTACGGTCCACTTCGATACCGGCCAGCGACAGACCATTGATGAAGCGGCTGTATGTCAGCGCCTCGTCGTGGCTGCGCACGGCGGCGTTGATCCGCTGGATCCACAGAGCGCGGAAGTTGCGCTTGCGATTCTTACGGTCACGCGTTGCATATTGGTTGGCCTTGTCGACCGCCTGCGTGGCGACCTTGAAGACGTTTTTGCGCCGACCATAATAGCCTTTTGCGGCTTTGATGATCTTTTTGTGACGCGCGTGGGTGACTGTACCACCTTTTACTCGGGACATCTCGGTACTCCTATATCAGCGGGCGTAGGGCATGAAGCCCTTGATGATCTTTGCATCGGGCTCGGACAGTGTTGTCGTGCCGCGTGCGTTACGGATGAACTTGTTGGTCCGTTTGATCATGCCGTGCTGTTTGCCAGCTTGGCTGCCGATGACCTTACCAGTCGCCGAGACCTTAAAGCGCTTTTTGGCGCTCGATTTCGTCTTCATCTTGGGCATTTCCGTCTCCGTCTTTTGAGTTCGGTATAAACACGACTCGGCATGCCACTTTCGGCCGGTCGTGCAGGCTAAGATGCGCCGTATAGGCGCGCTTGGCTAAGGATGCAAGAGGTTTTGAGCGGCGCGGCAAACAGCCCTAGGGCAGCAGGTCTGCCACAACCGAGACAAAGACATCCGGCAGGTTCTCAAAGGAATAGCGCCCCGGATTTTTCTGCAATGCGTAAACAATCAAGCCGCCGGCAATCAGGACCGTGATCGCCGAGACGCGCGGCGACCGACGATCGGTCACCGCAGAGAGTATTGAGGGGATCGACAACACCGCCAGAACGATGCCCACGACCATAGTCAAATCAGAGTTCACGCACGCCCTCCCCTTACTGGGGAAAGGCTACTCTGGATCAGAGGCGTAAATCAAACGTTCGTCGCAAGGGGCCACCCGCAGGATGTTGGTGCTGCCCGGCACGTTGAAGGGCACGCCTGCGGTCACCACGATATGATCCTCCGGCCCGGCGTACCCCTCTGACAAGGCAGCGCGCGCCGCGCTGATGACAGCCAGTTTAAACCGATCATGCCCATCGGTGATGATGCAATTCGTCCCCCAGCTTAGCGCCAGACGACGGGCAGTGTTCACCAAAGGCGACAGCGCGATGATTGGTACACGGGGCCGCTCGCGTGCGGTCAGCAGCGCTGTGGTCCCCGATTGGGTGAAACAGCAAATCGCCTTGATGTCCGTCGTCTCCGCAATCTCACGCGCGGCGGCAACGATCCCATCGGCCACGGTGGTCCGAACGGCGGTACGCGAGGATTCGATGATCTGCGTATAAGTCGGATCGGCCTCAACCTCTTGGGCGACATTGTCCATCGTTGCCACGGCTTCCAATGGGTAGTCCCCAGCGGCGGACTCGGCGCTCAGCATCACAGCATCCGCGCCTTCATAGATCGCAGTGGCCACGTCCGACACTTCGGCGCGGGTCGGCATCGGGCTTTCGATCATCGATTCCAGCATCTGCGTGGCCACGATCACCGGCTTGGCCGCCGCGCGGCATTTGCGCACCAGACGCTTTTGGATCGGCGGCACGTTCTGCACCGGCAGTTCCACGCCCAGATCGCCGCGCGCCACCATAATGCCATCGCTGACCTCAAGGATGGCTTCAAAACGCTCTACCGCCGATGGCTTTTCGATCTTCGACAGGATTGCGGCCCGGCCTTTAACCAGATCACGCGCTTCGGTCACATCTTCAGGCCGCTGCACAAAGCTGAGGGCGAGCCAGTCGACACCCAATTCGCAGACAAATTCCAGATCTGCCCGGTCTTTCTCCGACAGGGCCGCCAAGGGCAGCAGCACGTCGGGCACGTTCACACCTTTGCGGTTCGAGATCACACCACCTGTCACCACCTCGCAATCGGCGAAATCAGGGCCACAGTCGCGCACCTTCAGACGGATTTTACCGTCATTGACCAGCAGGCTCGCGCCCGGCTCTAACGCCGCGAAAATTTCAGGATGCGGCAGGCAAACACGATTCACATCGCCCGGCGTCTCATCAAGGTCCAGCCGGAAGGCGGCACCCACTTCCAACGTTGGGCCGTCTCCTTGGAACACGCCCACACGCAGCTTTGGCCCCTGAAGGTCAGCCAAAATGCCAATTGCGCCGCCGGTCTCTTTTTCAATTTCGCGGATGATTCGGTGTTTCTCGCGGATCTCGTCATGGCTGCCGTGGCTCATGTTCAGCCGAAAGACATCTGCACCCGCTTTGTGCAATGCGCCGATCATCTCGCGTGTCTCAGAGGCCGGCCCAAGCGTGGCCACGATCTTTACATTGCGCAAACGTCTCATATCTGTTCCTTCGTGTCCTGTGTCGCCCCATGGGGAATGTTAACGGTAACATCGACTTGTTGATGGCCTACCGCCCCTATGTGTGCCTGTCAAAGGTTTCATCAGAATGACGGCCTATCGCTCTGCCGTCCAGCCATATGAAAAGGAAGCTGCCATGCCCAGCCAACAAGAAATCGAACTGCAAGCCGCCGCTTTTCGCCGCTTGCAAAAGCACCTGATGGAAGACCGGACCGATGTACAGAACATCGACATGATGAACCTCGCCGGGTTTTGCCGCAACTGCCTGTCGCGCTGGTACCAAGAAGCCGCAAACGAGCGTGGCATCGACATGGGCAAGGAAGAGGCGCGCGAGCTGTTCTACGGGATGACGATGGATGATTGGAAAGCCAACTATCAGACCGAAGCGAAGGACAGCCAGAAAGAGGCGTTCAAGACCGCCTTCGAGGAGAATGTCGGGAAGGGCTAAATTGGACCATCAAATCGAAACAATACCCGATCATAGATCAGCATTGACCCCATAGAAGAAACAAAAAAGCTTACATGCGACTTGATTGAAACCTATATCCAGGCAAGCATTCAAGGCGTTCTTCTCAGGAGATTGCCCTATGCTTGCCCTTTTCGCTTTACCTGCATTGTTGGGCCTCGGCCTTATCTTCAATATCATCGACGACGATTCAGAAGAGGATCGCCCCGAAGACCCGCCCGAGCCGCCGGATACTTTGTTTGTGCCCGATGACGTCGAATCCTTTCGTGGCTCCGATGGCGATGACATCATCGTCGCGCGGGATGATGGCGGATTTATAGCAGGGCGTGAGGGCGACGATACGATTACCGGAAGTGACAACGTTGATGATATCGCGGGCCACGACGGCAATGATGTTATCGACGCCCGTGGTGGCGACGACCGCGTTTGGGGTGACTTCGGCGATGACACGATCACTTTGGGCGACGGCGCAGATCGCGGCATTGGCGGCAATGGCGATGATAACATCAATGGCGGCGCGGGCGATGACCATATAAGCGGCGAGAACGACGATGACACGCTGATCGGCGGCGCGGGCAACGACACGCTCACCGGGGGGTATGGCGATGATCTGATCTACATGGGTGAGGGCGACGACAGCGGCGCGGCCTATGGTTTAGTGAATTGGGGCAATGATACGGTCTACGGTGGGACGGGCGATGATGTCATCCTCGAAGGCCGAGGCTATGACGCGCTTTATGGCGAAGCGGGTGACGATGTGATCCGCGCGCTGGACGGCACCAGTTCCCCTGATACGGTCGATGGCGGCGCGGGCAACGATCATCTGCTGCTCGATGATGGCGACATAGGCACGGGCGGCGACGGCGAAGACCTTTTTAGCCTCAATCATTCGGACTATGCCGAAGAACCAGCGATCATAATCACTGATTTCAATACCGATGACGATCTACTCTCCATCGATACATATTCAACCGATCCGGTGGAGCTGATCCACGACCCAGACCGCGCAGCCGTTTTGGTGCAAAGAACGGGCGTGACCCTCGGCATATTGGAAGGGCTAAGCGAGGCGGACATTCCGAACATCAGCCTCGTGGAATTCGCCGCCTAACCGCAAACAGGGGGCCGCTAAAACAGGTAGAGCACGAGCCAATCCGCCTTCAGTGCGGGCCGCTCCGCGCCCTCGACCTCAACCGTGGCCGCGAAACGGGCCATCAGATCGCCGCGCCCTCGCGTCTGTGCCTCGGCCAATGTGAACCGCCCGCGGATACGCTTGCCTGAATGCACAGGCGCTATGAACCGCACGCTGTCGAACCCATAGTTGATCGACGCCTTCGCCCCCGCCATCACCGGCAGCGCGCCATAGGCCATGCCCGACATCATCGACAGGGTCAGCATCCCATGCGCCACGGTGCCGCCGAAATCGGTTTCTGCGGCGCGGACGAGATCGACATGGATGAACTGATGATCCTCGGTCACATCGGCAAAAGCGTCGATCCGCGCCTGATCCATCATAAACCACGGCGAAACACCCAGCTCACGGCCCACGGCGGCTTCCATCTCTGCCCGGTCAATCTCGTTGCGCATCACTGCCTCCTGCCCGCGCCACCCTAGCCACGATCCCCCGCCCGGCGAAAGCCCTTGCGTCCGGCGGGCCAACTTACATGCTGGATGAAACCAAAGCGGAGACATCATGAACACCCCAATCCTTGCCCTTATCATCGTGGCCGTCGCAGGGGCCGCCGTGGCTTTGCAGACGCCGATCAACGCCGCCTTGGGCCGCAACATCGGCAGCGGTGTGGCTGCGGCGGCGGTATCTTTTGGCGTGGGCTTTGCGATACTCTTGGCGGTGCTGCTGATACGCGGCGAGCTGGGTGCGTTGCCACGTGCGTTTTCCGCGCCGCCGGTCTTGCTGTTGGGTGGGGTGCTCGGGGCATTCTACGTCTGGTCGGTGCTCTGGGCGATCCCGACGCTGGGGGCGCTTACGGTGATCTCGGCGCTGATCCTCGGCCAACTCAGCGCAGCACTGGTCATTGATGCGACGGGGCTTTTAGGCCTAACGGTGCAGGCCATCACCCCCACCCGCATCGCCGCCGCCGCGCTGGTGGCGGCGGGGCTTGTTTTATCGCGGTTCTGAGCGTCAGATCGCGGTTTTGCGCATCTCTTCGAGATAGATTTCGCGCAGACGCGGGGCAAGCTTACCTGGCGTGCCGCTGCCAACCTTGGCGCCGTCAATCTCAACCACAGGCGTCACGAAGGCGCTGGCCGAGGTCACAAACGCCTCATCCGCCTGCTGCGCCTCTTCGATGGTAAAGTTACGCTCTTCCACCTGCATCTGCGCCTCACGGGCCAGTTCCAGCACCGCCTTGCGGGTGATGCCGTGCAGGATATCGCTGGAGGTTTCGCGCGTGACGATCTTGCCGTCTTTCACGATATAGGCGTTGTTCGATGTGCCCTCGGTGACGAAACCATCCTCAACCATCCAAGCATCTTCAACACCGGCCTTCTTGGCCATCATCTTGCCCATCGACGGGTAAAGCAGTTGCACCGTTTTAATGTCACGGCGGCCCCAGCGGATGTCCTCAATGCTGATCACGCGGATGCCGTCACGCGCGGCCGGATTGTCGGCCAGCCCTGGCTTCGACTGGGTGAACAGCACCAGCGAAGGCGCGGTGGTTTCGGGATCAGGGAAGGCAAAATCGCGGTCGCCATCCGACCCGCGCGTAACCTGAAGATAGATCAGCCCGTCTTTGATGTCGTTCAGGCGCACCAATTCGCGGTGGATTTCCAACAGCTCTTCGGTGGTGGCAGGCGCGCGCATGTCGAGCTCGTTCATCGAACGGGTCAGGCGTTCGGCATGGCCGTCGAAAGCGATCAGCTTGCCATCCAGCACGCTCGTCACCTCATAGACCCCATCGGCCATCAGAAACCCCCGGTCAAAGATCGAGATCTTGGCCTGATCCTCGGGTAGGTATTCGCCGTTTACATAGACAGTTCTCATGGTCACCCCCAGAGCGCGGCCACGGGGGGATGCACGCCCGCGCCGTCAAATTTCAATGCATTCTCGCGGTCTTCGGCCAGAAGCAGCGGGCCGTCAAGATCAACCACCTTTGCGCCTTGGGCCACCAGCGTCGCGGGGGCCATGGCCAGCGACGATCCGACCATACAGCCGACCATCACGTCGAACCCTTCGGCAAGTGCTGCATCACGCAGCGCCAGCGCTTCGGTCAACCCGCCGGTCTTGTCGAGCTTGATGTTCACCACATCGTATTTGCCCTTGAGGCCCGGCAGGCTGGCGCGGTCATGACAGCTTTCGTCGGCGCAGACGGGCACGGGCCGGTCCATGCCCAACAGCGCGTCGTCTTCACCTGCGGGCAGAGGTTGTTCAACCAGCGCCACACCAAGACGCACCAGATGCGGCGCAAGATCGGCGTAGACCTCGGCCGACCAGCCCTCATTGGCGTCGATGATGATCGTGGCCTCCGGCGCACCCGCGCGTACGGCTTCAAGGCGCGGCATGTCATCGGGCGTGCCGAGTTTGATCTTGAGCAGGGGCCGGTGGCTGTGCTTCGCCGCCTGCGCGCGCATTGCCTCGGGCGCGTCCAGTGACAGGGTATAGGCCGTGACCTCCGGCCCCGGCGCGGTCAACCCGGCCAGCTCCCACACGCGTTTGCCCGCACGTTTGGCCTCCAGATCCCACAGCGCGCAGTCCACTGCATTACGGGCAGCACCCGCCGGCAGCAGATCATAGAGCGCTTGCCGCGTGATATCGCCGGGCAGGCCATTAATCTCTGCAGTGACCGATTCGAGGGTTTCGTCATAGCGGGCGTAGGGCACGCATTCGCCCCAGCCGGTCACGCCGCCATCGGTGATGCGGACGGTCAGCACTTTAGCCTCGGTCCGCGAGCCACGACTGATGGTAAAGACCTGCGCCAGTTTGAATGTATCTGCGATAACGTCGATCTGCATGGTCACAGCGCCGCCAGCGCATCCGCCAACCGTGCCGCCCCTTGGCGGAACGGATCAACGGCGGGCAGGCCCAGACGCTCTTCGACCTCTGCCAGATAGGCATCCGCCTCGGCTTCGGACATGTGGTAAGTGTTGACCGAGATGCCAACGACTTTGCAGGCGGGGTTAGCCACCTGCGCCAGCGTCAGGGCCACATCACGCACGGCTTCCATGCTCGGCAGGCTGTATTCCGGCAGGCCGCGCATATGGGTCCGTGTCGGCTCATGGCAGAGGATCAGCGCATCGGGTTGGCCGCCGTGGATCAGGGCCATGGTCACCCCAGAATAAGAAACATGGAACAGGCTGCCCTGCCCTTCGATGATGTCCCAATGGTCATCATCGTTGTCGGGCGTGAGATATTCCACCGACCCGGCCATGAAATCGGCAATCACCGCATCCAACGGCACGCCTTCGCCGGTGATTAGAATGCCGGTCTGGCCCGTGGCGCGGAAAGTGCTCTTCATGCCCTTTTCGCGCATCGCCTCATCCAATGCCAAGGCCGTGTACATCTTGCCGACCGAGCAATCGGTGCCCACGGCCAAGACCCGCTTGCCGCTGCGTTTTTTGCCGTCTGCGATCGGATACTCGACGCTGGGCACGCGCACATCATGCAGGGTGGTGCCATTGGCTACGGCAGCTGAGACCAGATCAGCTTCGTTGCGCAAAAGGTTGTGCAGGCCGGACGCAATGTCGAAACCCATGTTCAACGCCTCGATCAGCACCTCTTTCCATGCCGCGCTGATTTTGCCGCCCCGGTTCGCGACACCAATGACCAAAGTCTCTGCCCCGGCCTCACGCGCCTCGGCCAAGGTCATGTCTTGCAGTCCGAGATCAGCTTTGCAGCCGTCCATACGGAACTGACCCACGGCATTGTCGGGGCGCCAATCTTTAATGCCTTGGGCAACCTTGGCGGACAGGGCATCAGGCGCGTCGCCTAAAAACAGCATATAAGGGGTTTTGATCATGGCAAGCCTCCGGCATTGATTTGTCCGCATATTGCGCGCGAGAATACGCAAGTGCGTGGCGTTGTCGACGTGATAGCGCAATTTTGCGCTGCAATTCCGGCAAATTACCGTTCACCGCGCAAAAATCGTGCGTCACGCTTTACCGGCTGCAAATCGGCCGAAATGCTGCAAGTGCGAAATCCCCTTGCGATTGGCGGCGCAATTTCATACCAGAATGGCGAACCCTAATGAAACATTATTACCCATAGGTGCCCCATGAGCTTTCGCATTCAGCCTGCCGCCCCTGCCCGTCCGAACCGCTGCCAATTGTTTGGCCCCGGTTCCCGCCCGGCGATCTTTGAGAAAATGGCAGCCTCAGATGCGGATGTTATCAACCTTGACCTTGAGGACAGCGTCGCGCCGTCGGACAAAGACAGCGCCCGGGAAAATATCATCAAGGCGATCTCGGAGATCGATTGGGGCAACAAGACGCTATCGGTGCGGATCAATGGGCTGGATACCCCCTATTGGTATCGTGATGTGGTTGATCTGCTGGAACAGGCGGGGCCGCGCCTCGATCAGATCATGATCCCCAAAGTTGGCTGCGCGGCGGATGTCTATGCTGTTGACGCGCTCGCGACTGCGGTGGAAACCGCCATGGGCCGCGAGAAGAAGATTAGCTTTGAGGTGATCATCGAATCCGCCGCCGGCATTGCTCATGTGGAAGAGATCGCCGCGTCCTCGCCGCGTTTGCAGGCGATGTCGCTGGGGGCCGCCGATTTCGCGGCGTCGATGGGCATGCAGACCACCGGCATCGGCGGCACGCAAGAAAATTACTATATGCAGCGCGGCGATCAAAAACATTGGTCTGACCCGTGGCACTGGGCGCAGGCCGCTATTGTTGCCGCTTGCCGCACCCATGGCGTGCTGCCCGTCGACGGCCCATTTGGCGACTTCTCGGATGATGAAGGTTTCCGCGCCCAAGCGCGGCGTTCGGCGACACTGGGCATGGTGGGAAAATGGGCGATTCATCCCAAGCAGATCGCATTGAGCAACGAGGTGTTCACACCCTCGGAAGAAGCCGTGGCCGAAGCGCGCGAGATTCTGGCTGCGATGGAAGAAGCCAAGGCGAAGGGCGAAGGGGCCACTGTCTATAAGGGGCGCTTGGTGGATATCGCCAGCATCAAGCAGGCTGAGGTTGTGGTGCGGCAGTCGGAGATGATCGCCGGGAGCTAAGCGCTTGTCGAAGACCGCCGGGGGCGCTGCCCCCGGACCCCCGCGGGTATTTGAGAAAGGATGAAGAGGTAAGGGCGTGGGCCTGCCTGCCTTTCAAACCCGCGTTGCAAACCGGCGCGTTGCGCTCCATATAACAGGGCAACAAGCCGGAGCATGCAATGACCCAATATCTGGATTTCGAAAAACCGCTGGCCGAGATTGAAGGCAAGGCGGAAGAGTTGCGGGCGCTGGCCCGGTCCAACGAAGAGATGGACATCACCGACGAGGCCCGCGCGCTGGACAAAAAAGCCGCGGGGATGCTCGAAGACCTTTATGGGTCGCTGACGCCTTGGCGCAAATGCCAAGTGGCGCGTCACCCTGAGCGGCCTCATTGCAGAGATTACATCGAAGCGCTGTTTACCGAGTTCACGCCGTTGGCCGGGGACCGCAACTTTGCTGATGACCACGCTGTCATGGGCGGGCTTGCGCGGTTCAACGACACGCCGGTCATGGTCATCGGCCATGAGAAGGGCAATGACACCAAAAGCCGGATCGAACGCAACTTTGGCATGGCCCGGCCTGAGGGTTATCGCAAAGCGGTGCGTTTGATGGAATTGGCGGATAAGTTTAACCTACCCGTTGTCACCATTGTCGACACGCCGGGCGCTTATCCTGGCAAAGGTGCAGAAGAACGCGGTCAGTCTGAGGCGATTGCCCGCTCGACCGAGAAATGCTTGCAAATCGGTGTGCCGTTGATCAGCGTGATCGTCGGCGAAGGCGGCTCTGGCGGGGCGGTGGCTTTTGCCACGGCGAACCGCGTCGCGATGTTGGAGCATTCGGTTTATTCGGTCATCACGCCTGAGGGCTGTGCGTCGATCCTGTGGAAAGACAGCGAGAAGATGCGCGAGGCCGCTGAACAGATGCGTTTGACGGCGGATGAGCTTAAGACATTGGGTGTGATTGACCGGATCATTCCAGAGCCCATGGGCGGTGCGCATCGTCATGCCGAAGAGTCGATCAAGGCAGTGGGCAAGTCGATCGAAGCCATGCTCAAGGAACTAGACGGCAAAGACGGCAAGACCTTGATCAAAGACCGCCGGACCAAGTTCCTTGAGATGGGGCGCAAAGGGCTGGCGGCCTAGGCCAGCCGCCGCCGAAAACGCGGATCAGGCGTGATTTGATCGAAACCGGCGGCGCGGTAGAACCCCTGCGCGCGCCGGTTCTTTGTATCTGTGGCGACTGTCATATAGCTGCAGCCCCGCGCTTTCGCGTGCTCTAGCGCGGCCTCCACCAGTGCTTTGCCGATGCCGCGCCCACGCGCAGTGTCGCAGACAAAGAGATGGTGCAGGTCCATCCCCCTTGCGCCGAATTGCAACTGCATTTGAGGGCAGAGCGCGGCATAGCCACGCAGCCCGGTCGCGCCTTCGGCTACTAAGAGGGTCAGCCAGGGTGTGGGGTCAAGGCAGTCACGTTCCAGCGCGGCCAGCGTGAGTGTGGCGGTGTCACCGTGGTAGGCGGCCAGCGCATGGGCCAGATCGAGCACCATTGGCAGGTCGGATTTTTGAACGGGGCGAATTGGGGGCATGTCGTCTCTTTCTGTGATTGCCACAGGGAGACAAGCAAAGCCGCGCTGTGGCGGCTTGTGGATATGGGTATAGGTGCCGCGCCGGTTAGGAGCGGGGATAATAGACTGTTGTGAGGCAGGTCTTTTCCATGAAACCTAGGTGCCCCCCTGCCGCGCAGCTGTCAAGCGCCGCATATGTGAGCCGGTGTGATTTGCATGCGGCCCCAATGCACCCGATATTTATAGTACAGGGCGTCTGCGACACCCCTGTGCCGCCAGATGCCCTTGTTGGTCACATCAGAAGGGAGTCTGTCATGTATAAACGTATTCTCAGCGCCGCCCTGCTCTTTGGCATGGCCTGCACCGGGCCACCGGCCTGGGCTCAGGCTCTGGCCTGCGCCCCGCGCGCGGGGCTCGTCACGAAATTGGAAGCCGACTATGGCGAGACCCTCTCGGCGCGGGGGCTTCAGAATCCGAACGCGTTGCTCGAGGTCTTTGCCTCTCAGGAAAGTGGTAGCTTTACCGTGCTGATAAGCCGGCCCGATGGCATAAGTTGCATTCTATCGACCGGTACGCATTGGATGGTCGAGCCTGTCGTGCCGCCGAAAAAGGGCGCGGCGAGTTGAGCATGGGCTGGCTGTCAGCTGGCCAGCATCCGCAGCCCTTGGGTTACATCTGAGCGCACCGCCAATCGCAGCCCCGGCTCATCACCGGCGCGCAGGGCGGCGATGATCAACCGATGGAAATGCGGCGGCTCGGTCCGCCGCAAGCGACCATAGAGCGCGCGCATGGTGGGGCCCATTTGCAGCCATACGGTTTCGGCCATGGCGAGCATGGCAGGCGCTTGGGCGCGCAGGTACAACGTGCGGTGAAATTCCAGATTGGTGCGGATGTAGCTGACCGCATCGCGGTGGGCCACGGCCTCGGCGATATTGGTATTGATCGTCTGCATCCGCTCGATCAGCGCCATATGGGCGCGCGGCAGGGCACGCGAGGCCAGTTCGACCTCTAGCAGCGCCCTGAGTGCTGCCAATTCCTCGATCCGCTCGTTGCTGAGTTCGGGCGTCGAGATGCGCCCCGAGGCCGACATCGTCAGCGCGCCTTCTGCCGCCAACCGACGCACCGCTTCGCGGGCGGGCGTCATCGAGACCTCATACTCCTTACCGATGCCGCGCAGGGTCAGTGCATGACCGGGCGGTAGATCGCCATGCATGATCTGGGCGCGCAGGCGGCGGTAGACACGATCATGGGCCAGCGGGGTGGCCTCGACAGGGCGGGGGCTTAGGTTCATGATGCGCTTGTGATCACAAAATCACCACCCGTCAAGCGCGGCATTTTGCTGCCCAGTACACGATCACCCGTTGTCCCGGACCCTGTGGCAATTTATCGGAGAACAAATCGCCAAAGGAGACGCGCCTTGACCAAACGAAACTTCATCCGTCATGTTGTCTTTTTCTCAGCCAAAGACCCCAAAGACATTCCAACGATCGTGGCTGGGCTTTGGAAACTGGCCGATATCCCCCATTCGACGACTTTCGAGATCTGCGAAAATACCCGAGTCGATGCGCTGTCGGGTGATGTGGATGTGGTGGTCTATGCCGAATTCCCCGATGCCGAGGCCTTGGCCGCCTATAAGGCCCATCCGATCTATCAAGAATCCATCGATATCGTGCGGCCCCTACGCGACATGCGCGTGCCTGCGGACTTTTAGGGCCGGGCATGGCTGGTCCTGGCGTCCTCTTTGACACTGGCCCGCTGGGGGGTGGCACGGGTTTTCGCGCGCCACAGCGGATCATCAGTGCCGAGACCCCTGCAGAGGTGCCAGCGGCCTTTGCCGCGCTCGAAACGGCGCTGGCAGAGGGCGCGTGGCTGGCGGGCTATGCAAGCTATGAGTTGGGCTATCTCGGGTCGGTCAAACTGCGTGATTTGATGCCTGCGGAGCGCGGGATGCCCTTGTTGCGCTTCGGGGTGTTTGATGGGCCGAAGCCGCACACCTTTCAGGATGACGTGTTTCAGGATGAAGTGGGCGCGGCCGGCCTGTCTGCCCTGACCCCGGATTGGGACTTTGCCCAATACGAGGCCGCTTTTGCGCAGGTGCAGGATTTCATCACTGCCGGGGATATCTATCAGGCCAATCTGACCTTTGGGATGGAGGGGCGTTTTACCGGCACGCCCACCGCCCTTTATGCCCGGCTGCGCCAGCGCCAGCAGGTTGAGCATGGTGCCTTTGTTGATCTTGGGGGGCCGGTGTTGCTGTCACGCTCGCCCGAGTTATTCTTTGCGCTGACTGCTGATGGCCACCTGACCGCGCGTCCGATGAAGGGCACCGCACGGCGGGGGCGGGACGCTTTTGAGGACGCCAAGCTGCGCGCCGACCTCGCCGCTTCGGAAAAGAACATGGCCGAGAACCTGATGATCGTCGATCTGCTGCGCAACGACATCAGCCGGATTGCGGAAGTGGGCAGCGTCGAGGTGCCGAAGCTGTTCGAGATCGAGACCTATGAGACCCTGCATCAGATGACCTCGCGCATTACGGCACAGGTTTTGCCAGAGACGCGCCTGACGGACATCTTCAACGCCCTCTTCCCCTGCGGCTCCATCACCGGTGCGCCCAAAATTCGCGCCATGCAGATCTTGCGCGCGTTAGAACCCGCCCCACGCGATGCCTATTGCGGCGCTGTTGGCTGGGTCGCGCCCTCAGGGGCGATGCAGTTCAACGTAGCGATCCGCACAGCGACCTGTCATGCCGATGGGCGGCTGCGGCTGAATGTCGGTGGCGGCGTGGTGCATGACAGCACAGCCGAGGATGAATATGCCGAAGCGCTGCTGAAAGCACGCTTTGCGACCCTGCCCTAGAACCGATAGCGGTGCAGCGCGCCGCCATTGTCGCGCAGCCATTGCCGGGGGGCCTGATAGTCCCCGTAAATCCGCGTGACCTCGGCCCAGAACGCCGGCGAGTGGTTCATCTGCGCCAAATGCGCGACCTCGTGGGCGGCAACGTAGTCCAGCACCTCAGGCGGCGTCATAATCAGCCGCCAAGAAAACATCAGCCCGCCGTCACTGGTGCATGATCCCCAGCGTGACCGCGTGTCGCGCAGGGTGATGCGGCTGTAGGACCTTCCCAGCAGGGCGGCATAGTCGTCACAGGCGCCAGCCAACCGATCCCGCGCCACTTCGCGCAGATGCGCCGCAAGACGTTTGCCAATGCTGTCGTCCGGACCGGGCACGAGAATCTCTTCGGGACCGATCCGCACGCCGCGCCCCTGCCCGCCGCGCACCTTAAGAACCTTACCGCCCACAGGCAGCTCAGCCCCCGGTGCGACAATCACGTCTTCGCCCCGCGCGGCAAGGTGTTGGCGAATCCAGTCTTGCTTGGCCTCGGCAAAGGCCAGCGCCTCACGCTCGGCCAAGCGTTTGGGCATGGTCAGCGTCACCCGTCCATCCAATTGCGAAATGCGTAAAGAGATGCGCCGGGCACGGGCCGAACGGCGCAAGATCAACGGAATCGGCGGGTTGCCGGGCAGCACAGGGTCTTTCATTACCGGAGCAACGTCCCTAGATAGTGGCCAAAGCCTTTGACAGTGCCCCCCTCATATGGCACTTGGCCGGAATCATCTACACGCAACAGCAATATTATAAAGGGGTGTTTCATGCCCAATGAAGAATGGGGAACCAAGCGCCTGTGCCCCACGACGGGCAAGCGCTTCTATGACCTCAACAAGAATCCGATCATCAGCCCCTACACGGGCGAAGAGGTCGCGGTCGACAATTCCAAGTCGCGCATGATCGCGGCGGATGCCGAGGATGCGGTCACAGCCAAAGCCAAGAAAGGCGATAAGGCAGACGACGATTCCCTCGTTGATGACGACGATACAGTTGATGTGGATCTGGATGATGATCTGCTGGACGACGACGATGATGACGAGGATACGGTTCCCCTCGACGATATCGCCGATGTCGCGTCAGACGACGACGATTAATTAATCGACGGCGGGGTCAATTTTCTGCTTGATCCCGCCTTCGGCAGCGCCTAGTTAGCGGCGCATAACGACCCGGATCACACGATCCACGATGGGGCCTTAGCTCAGCTGGGAGAGCGCCTGCATGGCATGCAGGAGGTCAGCGGTTCGATCCCGCTAGGCTCCACCAAGCCTTTTGCAAAGCAAAAGGCGTCGCGCGGCAGTCGCTTCGAAGAAGCGATGAGAGCGCAGCGCAACAATCCATACAAACGATACGACGTTATCTCGCAACTGCAAACAATGCTTTGCGATCGGAACCTCAGGGCCACTACCTGCCTGCGCGTCGGCTATCCGACACTGCCTCTTGCCACTATGCCGCGCTCATGATGTGCATCGCCTAGAGCACACCAACCCTGACTAGATCACCAACCCGTCCGAGCGAGCAGGCGATGCCCCCGCGCGCCGCACGCTCACTAGCAGACACGCTCAGAACACCGCCCGTCGGATCAGGTTCAGCCCCGCCACCATCAGCACCAGCAGCGTCATCTTGCGAAACAGCACGGGGTCCACTCGGTCCATCACCTTGCTGCCCAGCCAGACACCCACGAGCACTGGCAGGATCAACAGCGCCGAAAACGGCCAAGTTTCGGCATTCAACACACCCGACCCGATATGCGCGGCCAAGAGCGCGACCGCACCCAGCCCGTAGATAACGCCTTGGATCCGCATCTGGTCGTGTTTCTCGGTCCCGAGGGCGGTCAGGTAGGCCACTGTAGGCGGCCCCCAGATGCCGGAAATGCCGCCGATAGCCCCGGCAAATCCACCCACCAGCGCCTCAACCTTCAGCGACTGCTGGGCGAGGCGAAATTTATACTTCGACAGTTGCAGCAGCGCGAACAGCACCACCGGGATCCCAATCATCAACAACATGACGGTCGCTGGCACCAACCGTACCAGTTGCGCTGACAACACCAACATCACGCCGCCACAAATCAGAAATACCCAGAACAGACGGATCGACCGCAGCGCCGCTTGCGGTCCCTGCCGGAGCGCTTGAAAGGCATTTGCCAGAACCGTCGGCAGAATCAGCCCGGCCAGTGCCAACTCCGGCGCCATGAAGGTCGTGAGACCGGAAATCAGCACCAGAGGCAGCGCGAACCCGACGACCCCTTTGACAAAGCCACCGCAGAGGCCGATCGCAAGTGCAGCATAAAATTCTAACGGCGTAAGAAAGGGGAAAAGACTGTTCATACCGCTACATAGCAGCCTGCTTGGCAACCGCACGCCGAAAATGGCCGCGCAACATTAGAACAAAATGCTGCAGAAAAACGTATCTTTGTTGTGCTGCAGCTGCGAAGGGTCTATGTCTTCTCCAAGCACGAAAGGACAGCCCATGGCACATGACGGTCAGGATATGACGATGCATAGCGTAATTCTCGATAATCTGACCGGGCTGACCGGCGCAGCACTGGCGCCGCTCGACCGGTTGCTAGAGCAGGCTACCGCCGCCGTCCGCACGCAGGTCAGCGAGGGTGACCGCGTTTCGGCCAAGCTGATCGAGGCCAATCAAACAGCAGCCCATGGGCTCGCGTGGCTTGCCACCTATGTGCAGGCGCTGCGGCAGATGCAGCTTTGGGCCGAACGCCTGCAAAGCGACGGCCGTTTTGGCGAGGTCGAAGAGCTGCTGCATCAAATCGCCTTTGGTGAATACCTCTGCCAGATCCGGGGCGGGATCCAGATGAACCAGGGCGAGATGCTGCGCCTGCAAGATTTGGGATTGAGCGCCGAAGATGAAACCGTGCTTAATGATCCAGCGATCACAACCCTGACCCGCAGCGGCAACACGCAGGCCGCGCGCAGCCGCTTGGTTGAACTCATGCAGGAGCGCAGCGCCGATGTAACCTTTGGCGCTAGCGGCCTCGACGAAGAGCTTGAGATGATCCGCGACCAGTTCCGCCGCTACGCGGTCGAAAAGGTCGAACCCTACGCCCATGACTGGCACCTTAAGGATGAGTTGATCCCTATTGAAGTGATCGAAGAACTCGCCGAAATGGGTGTCTTTGGTCTTACCATTCCCGAAGAATTCGGCGGGCTGGGCCTGACCAAGGCGTCGATGTGCGTGGTCAGCGAGGAACTTTCGCGTGGCTATATCGGTGTTGGCTCGCTTGGCACCCGCTCGGAAATCGCGGCGGAACTGATCCTCTGCGGCGGCACCGACGCGCAGAAAGAGAAATGGCTGCCCCGGATCGCCAGCGCCGAAACCCTGCCCACGGCGGTCTTTACCGAACCGAACACCGGGTCCGACCTTGGCAGCCTGCGCACCCGCGCGGTGAAGGACGGCGACGACTATAAGGTGACCGGCAACAAAACATGGATCACCCATGCCGCCCGCACCCATGTGATGACCCTGCTGGCGCGCACCGATTCCGAGACCACAGACCACCGCGGCCTGTCGATGTTTTTGGCCGAAAAGACACCCGGCGATGATGCCAACCCCTTCCCCACCCCCGGCATGACTGGCGGGGAGATTGAGGTGCTCGGCTACCGCGGGATGAAGGAATACGAACTGGCGTTCGATGGCTTTGAGGTTAAGGGCGAGAACCTTCTGGGCGGCGAAGAGGGGCGCGGATTCAAACAACTGATGGAAACCTTTGAATCGGCTCGCATCCAAACCGCTGCGCGTGCCATTGGTGTAGCGCAATCGGCGCTCGATATCTCGATGCAATACGCCCAAGACCGCAAGCAATTCGGCAAATCGCTGATCGACTTCCCCCGCGTGTCGGGCAAGCTGGCGATGATGGCGGTAGAACTGATGATCGCGCGGCAGTTGACCTATTACAGCGCTTTCGAAAAGGACGCTGGCCGTCGCTGCGATGTCGAGGCAGGCATGGCCAAACTGCTCGGCGCGCGGGTCGCTTGGGCGGCAGCGGACAACGGCTTGCAGATCCACGGCGGCAACGGGTTCGCACTGGAATACAAGATCAGCCGAGTGCTTTGTGACGCGCGGATTCTCAACATCTTTGAGGGTGCGGCGGAAATCCAAGCGCAGGTTATCGCGCGGCGGCTGCTGGGCTAACGCGCCGGGGTTGCAAGCGCTGCCGATGTCGAGGACATAGGCGGCGTTTCAACCCAAAGGACAGCCCATGCGCAGCTTTGCAATCCTCGCCGCCCTCAGTGCCCTGCCGCAATGCCAAGGGGATGAAACCGTCCGCGCCTACGGGGCGGGCGACAAGACGTGGACCTTGGTAGAGTTGGACGGCACCCCCTTCAACGTCCGCGCCACACTGACCTTTCCCGAGACCGGCAAGATCGCCGGAGAAGCCCCCTGCAACGCCTATAGCGCCGCGATGACGGTGCCCTACCCGTGGTTCGACGCGGGCCATATCGCCGCCACGCGCCGCGCCTGCCCAGACCTCGCGGCAGAGGCGGCGTTTCTGAAAGCCTTGGGGGATGCGACGATCTCGGACGTGCTGGGCGACACGCTGATCCTGTCGGATGACAGCGGCGAGCGGCTGGTGTTCAAAGCCGCCGACTAAAGGCGTCGATAAACCGCGCCCGCGACTCGGGCAGCGGTTTGCCTCCCAGATCACGCGCCAGATGCGCGGTCAAGAAATGGCCCGTGGTCACCAAGCCTTGGGCAATCTCCGCGTCACTGCCCGCGCCGCCACGCAGAACCGCAGGCAGGGGCAAAAGCCGTTCCGCCCACTCCCCCGCGCCTTTGGCCGAGACCGCGCGGCCCGATTTGGGCGAGACGTAGATCAGGTCTTCACTCACCCCGGTCACCGCGCAACTTTCCAGATCAAGCGCATAGCCCATTTCTTCCAGCAGCCGCAGTTCCCATTTTAGGTAGGCCAGCGGCCAGACATCCCCCTGTCCCAGCATATCCAAGAGCGTCTCGGTGCGTCGGTAGAGCGCGGGATGCGGTTCGCGCTCGGGCAGGCAGAAGGACAGTAGCGCGGTCACCGCGTTCAGCCCCGCCAACGCCAAGCGGTCTTGCATTGCCACGGCTGCACGGCTGCGCAACGGCTCTACGGTGAAGGCGCCGATATGATCCTCCAGCCGCGCGCGCCACGCCAGATCAAGCTGGGCACCGGGTTGAAGACTGGGGGCAATCTTGCGGCTGGTGCCGCCGCGCACGATCCCGGCATGGCGGCCTTGTTCGGGGGTGAAAACCTCAATGATGGCCGAGGTTTCGCCATGTCGACGCGCGCTCAGCAATATGCCTTGATCGCGCCATTCCATCAGCTTAGCCCCGGTTCGTCCAAAAGGTGGCGGCCTTGCCTGTCTTCGACTTCGATCACCCAAAGGTCGGGATCAAAGCCGCGCTGACGAGTGACGGTAGCATCGACCTCCGCCTCGTCGCCAGACGCCAGTTCGACCCACTTTCGATCCCCGGTCATCAGATCAAAGGAGCGTTGGAACAGCATCGCGCGGCCATCCAGCGTCGCCAGCTTGACCAGCACCGCGCCGCCGGTGTCATCCCCATGCGCCACAACGAAGGCGGGAATATCCTGCAACCGCAGCCGAGTGAGATAGGCATCGACCCAGAAACGTGCGGTCAAACGCGGCATGGCGGGCCTTTACGCTCAGTCGTTGCCATCTTTGAAATCCAAGCCCATCTCGGAATAGCGCTCGGCCTCTTCCAGCCAATTGGCGCGGACTTTGACCTGCAAGAACAGATGCACCTTGCGGCCAAGGAACTCTTCCAACTCCTCGCGGGCAGCTTTGCCCACAGCCTTGATCGTCTCGCCCTTGTTGCCCAGCACGATGCCCTTGTGACCATCGCGGATCACATAGACCAACTGGTCAATCCGGGCAGAGCCATCGGGACGCTCTTCCCAGTTCTCGGTCTCGACCGTCAGCTGATAGGGCAGTTCCTGATGCAGACGCAGGGTCAGCTTCTCGCGGGTGATCTCTGCCGCGATATTGCGCATCGGCAGGTCGGCGATCTGGTCTTCGGGGTAGAGCCACGGGCCTTCCGGCACCTCTCCCGCAAGCCAATGGCGCAGCGTGTCGATGCCATGCCCGCGCTCGGCGGAGATCATGAAGGTTTCGATAAAATCAAACCGCGCGTTCATCTTCTCGGTCAGGCCCAGCAGCACCGGCGCCTCGACGCGGTCAATTTTGTTGATCGCCAGCGCAACCCGGCGGCCTTTGGCGATGTTCCCCAGTTCCTCAAGGATACGCTCGACGCCCTCGGTCATGCCACGGTGCGCTTCGATCAGCAGCACCACCACATCGGCATCCGCAGCCCCACCCCAAGCAGCGGCGACCATGGCACGGTCCAAACGGCGGCGCGGCTGGAACAGACCGGGCGTGTCGACGAAAACAAGCTGCGTCTGCCCCTCCATCGCGACACCACGGATGCGGGCGCGGGTGGTTTGCACCTTATGTGTCACGATTGAGACTTTGGCCCCCACCATACGGTTCAAAAGCGTGGATTTGCCCGCGTTGGGCTCTCCGATCAGGGCGACGAATCCGGCGCGGGTGGTCATGTATTTTTCTCCAATTGCCGCAGCAGCGTGGTGGCGGCGGCCTGTTCGGCGGCGCGTTTTGAGGGGGCGGTGGCGGCGGCTTCGGCCCCGTTGTCCAGCCGCGCGGTAATCGTAAAGACAGGTGCGTGATCGGGGCCGCTTCGGTCGGTCTGCACGTAACGCGGCGGCATTAGCCCGCGCGCCTGCGCCCATTCCTGCAACGCGGTTTTGGCGTCACGCGCGTCTTCCTTAACGGTTTTGAGCCGGTCACCCCATAGCCGCAAAACCAACCCCTTTGCAGCCTCAAAACCGCTATCGAGATAGACAGCGGCGATCACTGCCTCAATGGCATCGCCTAAAAGTGCCTGTTTGCGCCGCCCGCCCGAGATCATCTCTGACCGCCCCAGCTTCAGCACCTTGCCCAGATCAATCTCACGCGCCACGTCAGCGCAGGTTTCCTTGCGCACCAGCGCGTTGAAACGCGGGGCCAACTGGCCTTCGGTGGCACCGGGATCAAGCGCCAGCAGCGCCTCGGCCATCACAAGCCCCAACACCCGGTCGCCCAGAAACTCCAACCGCTGATTGTCATCGCGGTTGGCCGAGGACATGGAGGCATGTGTCACGGCACGGACCAGCAGTTCCGGCTTGGCGAAACTATGGCCGATCCGCGCCTCAAAGGCTTTTAGGTCACCGCTAAGTTTCATCTGACAGCTTCAAAGAAACGATCGCTGCGCCATGTCCAGAAGAACAGCATTGAACGCCCGGCAGAGCTGAACACAATGCGGTCTGCACGGCCAATCAGGTTCTCGAACGGGACGAAACCCACACCACCTGCACGCTGTGCCAACCGGCTGTCAGCAGAGTTGTCGCGGTTGTCGCCCATGAAGAAGTAATGCCCTTCAGGCACGGTATAGACGCCGGTGTTGTCCGACTGCTGATTGGTAATGTTCAAGATAGGGTGCGACACGCCATTGGGCAGGGTCTCGATCTGGCGGCTTTTCACGCAGGTGCCGCCTTGACCCACGGGGCCATTTTCGCAACGCGGGCGGAGTTGTTGCGGGCCTTGCGGGGCCATCGCTTCTTCGAATGTACCCGCGTCTTCAACTTTGACCGGGGTGCCGTTCAGGCTGATGATCCCGTTTTGGATCTGCACTTTATCACCCGGCATGCCGATCAGACGCTTGATGTAGTCACGGCCCGACACGGGGTGGCGGAAGACCACGACATCGCCGCGCTCTGGCTCTGATCCAAAGAGACGCTCGTTGTCGCCGTCGAACACGCCGCAGACATCTTTGGCGTCGATCTCGACCCCAAGACCGGGCAGCATCACGCTGGGGCAGGAGGCGTAGGAATAGCCGTAGGCCATCTTGTTCACGAAAAGGAAATCGCCGATCAGCAGCGTCTCTTTCATGGAGCCGGAGGGGATCCAGAAGGGCTGGAAGAACAGGGTCCGAAAGACACCGGCGATCAGCAGCGCCCAGAAGATTGTCTTGATAGTTTCGACAAAGGCATTGCCGGTTTTTTCTTTGGCGGCCATGCGGCGCTCCTGACATATCGGTTTGGGGTTACATGATCCCCGCTGCGGGCCAAGTCAAGTGAAGCGGGCGCCGAACGGCCTGCCCCGCGTGGATATGACGCGAAACGGCGCGGCGACCCAGCCTTTGCAGGCTCAATCGCCAAGCGGGCGCGCCTCGATCACCACAAATGCCTGCGCCCATGGATGGTCGTCGGTCAGGGTCACGTGAATGATTGCCTCATGCCCCGGCGGGGTCATCGCGGCAAGACGGTCAGCGGCCCAGCCTGTCACTTCCATTACGGGTTGGCCCGTCTTGAGGTTACTGACCGCCATGTCGCGCCAAGCGATCCCCATACGCAACCCGGTACCAAGCGCCTTAGAGCACGCCTCTTTTGCGGCCCAGCGTTTGGCATAGGTGCCCGCCACATCACGGCGACGCTCGGCCTTGCGCTGCTCTATATCCGTGAAGACCCGATTGCGGAAACGGTCGCCAAAGCGGTCGAGCGTGCCTTGGATACGGTCTATATTCGCCAGATCAGTGCCGATGCCAAGGATCATTGAAAGCCATTCTTGTCGCGTGACGGGGGCGGTTTGCCCTTTGCGGACAATAAATCATGCGGTGATGCTGAGGAAAAGCAGCAATGCCACGTGAAAACGCCGCCCCGCGGGGGCGGGACGGCGTTAACCGGGTCTAAGTGGTGTTCAGTTTAGGCGACGGCGTGACGGGCCTTCTCGGCTTTCGCCTCGTCAATGGCGCGCTGCACGGACGCGCGCTGCTCGGTCAGGAACTCATAGCCCGGACGGCCAGCAGTCGCTTTGATCGCGTCGTCGTAGTTCTCGACCAATGCGGATTCGCCGTTGATGATCTCGTCATAGACCGCTTCCGCATCGCCTGTGACCGCATCGCGCAGCTTGAGCCAGCCCCGGTGGGCCGACGCGGCGACAGAACCCTCTTCGGAAACGTCGATACCGTCTGCGCCCAACTGGCGGTGCAGCTCGGTGTGGAACTTCTCGCGCTCGGCGATGCGCTGATCGAAGAAGCCGACAAAAGCCACTTCGTTCGAGACTTGCTTGCGGGATTCACGATAGCCATCGCGGCTGTCGATCAGGCGGGTGTGCAGTTTCTGCAGTGTATCAGTATGGTCGCTCATTGGTGCCTCCAAGGTTTGTTAACCAGTCTGGCAGCCCAACGCGGCAAAGGCGGTTTAGGTCCATTCCGAGGCAATACGTGAGAGATTTTTTGCCACCCGGCCCGCGAACTAACCCTCGCGGGCGGCGTCCATCAGGCGGCGCATCTCGGTTATCGCAGGCTCTAACCCAAGAAAAATCGCCTCCCCAATCAAAAAATGTCCGATGTTAAGCTCGCGCACCTCAGGGAAAGCGGCGACTGGGGTCACTGTGTCGTAGGTCAGTCCGTGGCCTGCATGAACCTCAAGACCAAGGGACGCGGCAAACGTCGACATCTCACGCAGCTTCTTGAGTTCAACATCCGCCTCATCCCAGCGGCCTTCGGCGAAAGCATCGCAATAGGCACCGGTGTGCAGCTCAATCACCTCAGCTCCGATGCGGTTGGCGGCCTCGATCTGGGCAGGTTCAGCCGCGATGAAGATCGACACGCGGCTGCCCGCTTCGCGCAGCGGGGCGATGAAATGGGCGAGCTTGTTTTCTTCACGCGCGACTTCCAAACCGCCTTCGGTGGTGCGTTCTTCGCGTTTTTCGGGGACGATGCACACCGCGTGCGGCTTGTGACGCAGGGCGATCTTTTGCATCTCGTCGGTGGCGGCCATCTCAAAATTGAGCGGGACGGAGAGGACCTCCATCAACCCTTCGATATCGGCGTCTGAGATATGCCGCCGATCTTCGCGCAGATGCGCGGTGATGCCATCGGCTCCGGCCTTCTCTGCGATTTTGGCAGCGCGCAGCGGGTCAGGGTAGGCCCCGCCCCGTGCGTTGCGCACGGTCGCCACATGGTCGATGTTCACGCCCAATCTCAGCTTTGGTTGGTCAGCCATGTTGATTCCTCTCGCATCATTACCGCGACCATAGGTTGGAATTTTCGGCAACCCCATAGGGGGAAGCGCTTTTTCCAGAAATTTGATACAGGCAGAGGTTCAGTCCGCGTGGCGCTTGGCCTCGGCCTTTTGCGCGGCCTTATGTTTCAGCGCCTCGAACTTGGCCTTGATCATGCCCCGCCGCCGCTTTTGATAAGCACGCAGAACCGGAACCGAGATGTAATAGGCGATCGTGGCACAGATCATCCCCGGCAGGATGCCCCCGATCAAATAGGGGTAGAAAACCTGATGGAAAAAGACCGCAAGGCCGGACCAGTCCATCGTCGCATCGGTAAAGATCGCAAAAAAGTTTTCTTGTAGGTCGTGCCCCGCATCCAGAAACTTACCACCGAAAGAGCGATGCTCTCTCGCCGCCACGGGCGCGCCGAGGATCCAATGCCCCGTTTGCAGGGCCGCGATGCCGATGGGGACATAGGTCAGCGGATTGCCAAAGAAGGTCGCCATAAGTGCTGCGAGAATATTCGCGCGCATCACCCGCCCGATCAGCGCCGCCACGATAAAATGCAGCCCGTAGAACGGGGTGAAGGTGGTAAAGACCCCGGCCCAGATGCCCCGCGCAATGCGTTCCGGGCTGTCAGGCAACCGGCGCATCCGGTGTTTGACATAGTGAAACGCACGCGTCCATCCACCGCGCGGCCACAGAAACTCGGCCAGCGCGCGCAGGGTCGGTTTCGGATCGCGGCGTTTGAAAATCAAGTCTCAGGTCCAGTATCGGCGTTTCTTCGGCGCGGGTCAGCCAGTCTTTTCGACAGTCTTTCCCGTGCTCATATTGCGGTGCCTGCTGACATCGGCGACCTCACTCTCGGCTTCAAGCGTGGACATCAGCGAATGCAGGTGTGTTACATCTCTAAGATCCACATAGACCACCAGCCGGTAAAAGTCAGGCTTACGCTCCACAAATTCCAAATCTGAGATATTGGCCGAGGCTTCGCCGATCAAGGTGCAGACCCGCCCCAACACGCCCGCGCCGTTGCCGATGGTGATGTCGAGCGCGCAGGTATAGACCGCTGGATGGCTGCCGTCATGCCAGCGCAGATCAAGCCAACGCTCGGGCTGGTCTTCGTATTCCGACAGGCGATCACAGTCGATCGCGTGGACGGTCACGCCCTTGCCGCGAAAGGTGATGCCGACGATCCGTTCGCCGGGCAGCGGCGTGCAACAGGGTGCTCGGTCAAAGCTCTGCCCCGGCTCCAGACCGACCACGGCGCGGCGCACATCGATCTGCTCGCCCTTTTGCGGGGCGAGGTCAGGATAGACAGATTGTACAACCTCCCGCCCTGTAAGCTCGGAACTGCCAAGGCGAGCGAGCACCTCATCTGAACCGTTCAGCCGCAGGTTTTTGGCAACGGTATGCAGTACCTTCTCGGTCACCTTCTTGCCGACCTGGGCAAAGGCCGAGCGTGCCAATTCGCGGCCCAGCTTGATAAACCGCTCGCGGTCCACCTCGCGCAGCGACCGACGGATCGCCGACTTGGCCTTGCCGGTGGTTGCAATATCAAGCCATGTGACCTGCGGGGTCTGACCTTGGGCAGTGGTGATCTCAATCGACTGACCGTTTTTGATCCGCGTCCACAGCGGCACACGCATCCCGTCGATCTTGGCCCCCACGCAGGCATTGCCGATCCGCGTGTGGATCGCATAGGCGAAATCAATCGGCGTCGCGCCGCGCGGCAGTTTCACCACATCGCCCTTGGGCGTGAAGCAGAAGACTTGGTCAGCGTACATCTCAAGCTTCACCGCCTCGAGGAAATCCTCGTGGTCGGTCTCGGCGTCGAACTGTTCGGTCAGTTGGCTGATCCATTTGGCGGGATCAACGGCAAAGGGGTTCCGGCTGCGCACACCGTCCCGGTAGGACCAATGCGCAGCAACGCCTGTCTCGGCCACGTCATGCATCTGCCGCGTGCGGATCTGCACCTCGACCCGCTTTCCATCACGCCCCGAGACGGTGGTATGGATTGAGCGGTAACCGTTGGTCTTGGGCTGGCTGATGTAGTCCTTGAACCGTCCCGGCACCGCGCGCCAACGCCGGTGGATCGCGCCAAGGGTGCGGTAGCAATCCTCTTCGGAGGCAGTGATCACACGAAAGCCGTAGATGTCAGACAGGCGAGAGAAGCTCTGCTCCTTCTCCTCCATCTTGCGCCAGATCGAATAGGGCTTCTTGGCCCGGCCAAAGACTTCGGCCTCAATATCCGCTTTTTCCAACTCCACGCGCATGTCGCCAGTGATCCGCTGGATCACATCGCCGGTGTCGCGTTGCAGCGTAATGAAACGCCGGATGATCGACGCACGCGCATCGGGGTTGAGCACGCGAAACGCGAGGTCTTCCAACTCTTCGCGCATCCACTGCATGCCCATACGGCCCGCAAGCGGCGCATAGATGTCCATCGTCTCCCGCGCCTTTTTGACCTGCTTGTCAGGGCGCATGGATTTGATCGTCCGCATGTTGTGCAGACGGTCGGCCAGTTTGACGAGGATGACCCGCAGGTCTTTGGACATCGCCATGAACAGCTTGCGAAAGTTCTCGGCCTGCTTGGTCTCGGTCGAGTTCAGCTGCAGGTTGGTCAGCTTGGTGACACCATCGACCAATTCCGCGACTTCACCACCAAAGAGGCTTTGCACCTCGGCGTAAGACGCTTTGGTGTCTTCGATCGTGTCATGCAGAAGGGCGGTGATGATCGTCGCATCATCAAGCTGCTGTTCCGTAAGGATCGCAGCGACAGCGACGGGATGGGTAAAATAAGCCTCGCCGGAATGGCGAAACTGGCCCTCATGCATCTGCGCGCCATAGTCAAAGGCGGCGCGGATCAGTGGCTCGTTGGTACGGGGATTATAGCCTTGAACAAGAGCGATCAGGTCGTCGGCAGTAATGTCGGCGCTGTTCATGCCATCTGCCTCATAGCCCCGGCCGGGGCGCGGGGGTTACCCCTGCCCCTGTGCGGCCATCAACTGGCGCAGCAACATTTCTTCGGACATGCTGTCTTCTTCGGGCTTGTCCTGCTCGGCACCCATCAAAAGCGCCATGGCGTCTTCTTCGGGCTCGTCGACTTCGATCTGGTTCTGATTGCTTTCGATCAGACGCTCACGCAGATCATCGGCAGACTGCGTTTCGTCAGCAATCTCACGCAGGGACACGACCGGGTTCTTGTCGTTGTCGCGGTCGACAGTCAGCGGCGATCCGGCAGCAATCTCACGGGCGCGGTGCGCGGCCAGCATAACAAGCTCGAAACGGTTCGGAACCTTATCAACACAATCTTCGACGGTGACGCGGGCCATGAAGCCTCCAATATCTCATTTGCTGCCAGAAGTGCGCTATTTAGGCCTCTTCAGGCAGATTTACAAGCCGTTATTACAGACGCCGCACGCTGGCGCGGTCCCGCTCCGGCAGGGCCTCAAGCAAGGCGCGCACCGGCTTTCCAAGCAGCGGATGCACCCAATCGGGTGCGACATCGGCCAGCGGCACCAAGACAAACGCGCGGTCTTGCAGCCGCGGATGCGGCAGAATCAACTGCTCAGGCGTGCGGCCAATCTGCGCCTCAAGCGGCAAGTCGCGCCACATCTTGTGGGTATTACGGTCTGGCAACACAATATCGTCACAGGCCAGCAGGTCCAAATCCAGCGTGCGCTGCCCCCATCGCTGCACGCGCTCTCGGCCCATCTGCGCTTCGATGCGGTGCAACACCCCCAAGGCTTTCTGCGGGTCCCACGGCGCTTCGACACGCACAGCGGCGTTCACATAATCTGGCCCTGCGCCTGCGGGAAATGCCGGAGTGTGATAGAATGGGCTGGTGGCGCGAATCACCGCGCCAGACGTTTGCAATAGCTTTAAAGCCGATTTCAGAGTTTCCTGCGGTTTACCCACAGAAGATGCAAGATTACCGCCGAGCGCAATCAGAAGGCTATACTTTCGTATAGGCTTTCTACTGCTTAATTCCATCCCTTCGGGGTCTTGCGGCATCGCTAAAAAACCTTAGTTATGCACCCTGATGTGGGGGCATCGCCTGACGTCACGAATTTTTTAATCCGCGGCGAATACAAATTAAACCGGGAATACGGCGAAGCCTGCCGAAAGGATAGATTAATGTTCTACAAAGATGAGCGGTTGGCGCTATTTATAGATGGCTCCAACCTATACGCCGCGGCAAAGGCGCTAGGCTTCGACATCGACTACAAACTGCTGCGGCAAGAGTTCATGCGCCGCGGCAAGCTGCTGCGCGCCTTCTACTACACCGCGCTGCTGGAAAATGATGAGTATTCACCGATCCGCCCGCTTGTTGACTGGCTAAACTACAACGGTTTTTCCATGGTCACCAAACCGGCCAAGGAATACACCGACAGCATGGGCCGCCGTAAAGTCAAAGGCGACATGGACATCGAACTGGCCGTTGATGCGATGGAACTGGCGCCCCGCGTCGATCATATTGTGATCTTCTCAGGCGATGGTGATTTCCGTCCGCTGGTGGAAAGCCTGCAGCGCCAAGGCGTGCGCGTTTCCGTTGTGTCGACGATTCGCAGCCAGCCGCCGATGATCTCTGATGACCTGCGCCGCCAAGCCGATAACTTTATTGAGCTTGATGATTTGCGTGATGTCATTGGCCGCCCGCCGCGCGACCCTATCTCCGCCCCGCAAGACTAAGCGCAAACCGCTTTATTCCCGCTCGAAACCATGCTGCCCCGTGCAGCAGTGGGTTAACTTTGTCTTTTATCGGGACAGCAGGCAAACGAATAACAGACCAGTAACTATGGCGTCACTGGTCTGTGAAATTTCTAAAATACCCCAGGGAAGATACAATACAGCACATGAACCCATGCGTTCCCCTTGATCCCATACTACCTGTTCTCGTAGGAGTAGACGACCCCCCGAAAAAGGGGGGTAAAGTGAGGGAAGATGCTCTTCGATGTCGCGGTACGGCTGGAAAAGCTGCAAGAAGTGGGCGCGCTTTGGGATGGGATCGTAGAGGCGCTTCGGCAGATCGGTTTCACCCACGCCATTCACATTAGCGTTGGTGCAGATTTCAAAGACGCCCAGTTTCTATCTACCATTCCCGACCTTTACGATGACCTCCCCCCCGAGGATGACCCCTTTCTGCACCATTCGTGCAACAGCTACGAGGTGCTGACGATCGGTCAGGCCTTCGTGCACCTTTACCCCGATGTCACCCCTTCAGAGCATTCGCTGATCGCGCGCGCAGGACGCGAAGGTCTCTATGCCGCTTTCGCCGTGCCGATGCGGCTAAAAGGATCTGAACGGTTTGGCGGCTTTATCATCGGCAATGGGATGGAGGCCGACGAATTCAAGCGGACCTTTAATGACATCGCCGAAGACCTCCGCCTGTTCTGCCTGCTGATGCACCGCCGCATCGAAGACCTGACCGGTACGACCCCCTTGCCCCTGCCCGAGGCGCCGGAAACCTTTGCAAAACTCAGCCCGCGCGAAGCCGAGGTGGTGAACCTTCTCGCTCATGGCTATAGTCGCCAGCAAACCGCGCATCGCTGCGACCTGTCGATCCACACTGTTTCGGATTACGCGAAGTCCGGCTACCGCAAGCTGGGCATCCGCAACCGAGCACAGGCCGCGGCGCTTGTGCACGGCACCGCGGGCAAGCCCGTGCCCAACAAAGACTGACGGGCTGGACGAAGCGCGCCCAAGCCCTTACCTCTGCGCCAACCGTCCGGAGACCTCGCATGACCAAATTGCCTCTCACCCTCTACCTTGCCGCGCCGCGCGGATTCTGTGCAGGCGTGGATCGGGCGATCAAGATCGTCGAGATGGCGCTCGAAAAATGGGGCGCGCCGGTCTATGTGCGTCATGAGATCGTGCACAATAAATTCGTCGTCGACGGGCTGCGCGACAAGGGCGCGGTCTTTGTCGAGGAACTGTCGGAGTGCCCCGATGACCGCCCGGTGATCTTCTCGGCCCATGGTGTGCCCAAATCCGTGCCCTCGGCCGCGCAGGCGCGCAATATGATCTACGTCGATGCCACCTGCCCGCTGGTCAGCAAGGTCCACATCGAAGCACAGCGCCATGCCGACGCCGGGCTGCAAATCATCATGATCGGCCACGCGGGCCACCCCGAAACGGTGGGCACCATGGGCCAACTGCCCGATGGCGACGTGCTGCTCGTTGAAACCCCCGCCGATGTGGCCCAAGTCGCCGTGCGCGATGAGGGCCGTCTGGCTTATGTCACCCAGACCACGCTCAGCGTCGATGACACCGCGGATATCGTCGCCGCACTTCAGGCGCGCTTCCCTGCCATTATCGGCCCGCACAAGGAAGACATCTGCTACGCCACGACCAACCGTCAGGAAGCCGTCAAAGCGATGGCCCCCAAATGCGACGCGATGCTGGTGGTCGGCGCGCCCAATTCGTCGAACTCCAAACGTCTGGTCGAAGTCGGTGCCCGCGCGGGTTGCGCCTATGCGCAACTGGTGCAACGGGCCGATGATATCGACTGGCGCGCGCTGGATGGGATCGGCAGCATCGGCATCACCGCAGGCGCCTCGGCCCCTGAGGTGCTGATCAACGAAGTGATCGACGCCTTCAAAGCGCGCTATGACGTGACCACCGAACTGGTCGAAACCGCGCAGGAAAACGTCGAATTCAAGGTTCCCCGCGTCCTCCGCCAACCCGCCTGATTGACCGCCACGCGCCGCGCGCATAAACCGCGTTGGAAACTGCCGGAGACGACCATGCCAGACCTCTATGCCTACACAGACGGAGCCTGCTCAGGCAATCCCGGCCCCGGCGGCTGGGGCGTGCTCATGCGCGCAATGGACGGCGACAAGATCGTGAAAGAACGCGAGCTGAAGGGCGGCGAAGGCCAGACCACCAACAACCGCATGGAACTGATGGCCGCGATTTCGGCTTTGGAATCGCTTAGCCGTACGACCGAGATCACCATCGTCACGGACAGCAACTACGTCAAAAATGGCATCACCGGTTGGATCTTTGGCTGGAAGAAAAATGGCTGGAAAAATGCCGCCAAGAAACCCGTCAAAAACGCCGAACTTTGGCAACGGCTTGATGCGGCGAACGCGCGGCACAATGTGACGTGGAAATGGGTCAAGGGCCACGCCGGCCACCCCGAAAACGAACGCGCTGACGAGCTGGCCCGCGCTGGCATGGCCCCCTTCAAACCGGGCGGCAAGAAGTGAGCTTGCTGGCCCTGCTCGACTACGCCGCCGTGCTGGTCTTTGCCATCACCGGCGCGCTGGTTGCCAGCCGCGCGCAGCTTGATATCGTCGGCTTTGCCTTCATCGCTTGCCTGACGGCGGTCGGCGGGGGCACGATCCGTGACCTTCTGCTCGACCGCAATCCAATCTTCTGGATCGAAAAGCCCAGCATGCTGGGCGTGGCCATCGTGGCGGCGCTGGTGGTCTTCTTCACCGCGCACTTTCTGGAAAGCCGTTTTCGCACGTTGATCTGGCTCGACAGTCTGGCGCTGGCTGTTGCCGTCGCGGCGGGGGTCGGGGTGGCGATGTCTCAAGAACAGTCAGCCGCCATTATCATTGTCATGGGTATGATCACCGGCTGCATGGGCGGGCTGATGCGCGATGTGGTGGTGGGGCAACTGCCACTTGTGCTGACCCAAGGCGAGCTTTACGCCACCGCCGCCCTATCAGGTGCCGCCGTGGCAGTGCTGCTGGCGCCCTATACCCAAGGCACGCTCTATCCGCTGCTGGCCTGCGCGGTCACCACATGGGTGCTGCGGGCGGGGTCGCTGTATTTCGGCTGGCACTTGCCGGTCTACAAAAGCACCCCACCAAAAAGCTAGGCGCTTAGACAGCGCTAAGGTTCGTTCCCGTCGCAATCTGCGCGCCGCGTTGAAACACATCGACATCCTGCACGCCCTTGCCTGCACGCTGCAACCGCGTCAGCCGTACTGCTCCGTCTCCGCAAGCCACGCGCAGGTCGTCTGACAGCACCTCACCCGCCGCACCTGTGCCTTCGTCAAGCACCGATCCCAGTACCTTCACCCGCTGACCATCAACCTCAAACCACGCGCCGGGAAAGGGCGACAGCCCGCGGATCAGGCGATCTACCTCAACCGCCGGGCGCGCCCAGTCAATGCGGGCCTCGGCCTTGTCGATCTTGGCGGCATAGGTGACGCCTTCTTCGGGTTGGGGCTGCGGGGTCAGCGTCAACAATTGCGACAGCGCTTTGTTGATCGCCACCGCGCCCATGGCGCTCAACCGGTCGTGCAATTGCGCTGTGGTTTCTGCCGCGCCGATGTCCGTCTCTTCGCAGAGCAGCACCGGCCCGGTATCGAGCCCCGCTTCCATCTGCATGATGCAAACGCCGGTCTTTTCATCCCCCGCCATGATCGCACGGTGGATAGGTGCTGCCCCACGCCAGCGCGGCAGCAAGCTCGCGTGGATGTTCAGGCAGCCCTGTTTCGGCGCGTCCAGAATGACCTGCGGGAGGATCAAACCATAGGCCACGACCACCGCCGCGTCAGCGTCGAGTTCAGAGAATTCTTCTTGCGGCTCGGGATGTTTGAGCGATGCCGGATGCCGCACCAAAAGGCCAATCTCTTCAGCGCGCTGCTGCACCGGGCTTGGGCGGGGTTTCTTGCCCCGGCCCGCAGGGCGTGGCGGCTGGCAATAGACGGCGCAGATGTCATGCCCCGCTTGCACCAGCGCGTCGAGTACCGGCACCGAAAACTCGGGCGTGCCCATGAAGATCAGTCGCATCTGTTCACTCCTGAAGGACGGGCAGCCTCGGGGCCGTCAGCCGCCCAGTTTGCGCGCCTTGCGCAACAGCATGTCGCGCTTGGTTTTGCTGAGATTGTCAAAATACATCTTGCCCGCCAGATGGTCGATCTGGTGCTGCACGCTCACGGCCTCCAGCCCAACGAAATCGCGTTCGACCTCCGCACCTGTCTCATCTAGAAAGCGCACCTTCACGCCGCGCGGGCGGCGGATCACGGCGCTGAAACCGGGCAGGTTCGGGCTGGCCTCCTCATAGGGGTGCAGCACGGCAGAGGCGTCGATAATCACCGGGTTCGCCAAGCGGATACGCTTGTTGCGCGCCTCGGAGGCATCGACGACGGCGACCTGCAACATCACCCCGATCTGCGGCGCGGCAAGGCCGACGCCGGGCATGGCGTCCATCGTCTCAATCATATCGTCCCAAAGGGTGCGGATTTCATCCGTCACTGCCTCAATGGGTTCAGCGGGGCTGCGCAGGCGTTTGTCGGGCCATAGGACGTAGCGGCGTAGGGTCATTGGGCTTTAAACTCCGCAATTTTGGCGGCGCGGGTTTCCGCATCGAGGTGATCGAATGTCACCACACCATCAAGGTGATCCATCTCATGCTGCGCGATCAACGCGGCAGCGCCCTCAAAACTCTGCACATAGCGGCCCCCATTCAGCCCGGTCCAAACCATCTGCACCTGCGACGGGCGCGAGATGTCGGTGCTGATGCCGGGTATGCTCAGGCAGCCTTCGGTATTGGTCACACGCTCTTCGCCGATCTCTTGAAACATCGGGTTAATGCAGACCAGCGGGTCCGATTTATTCTCTTTCCAGCCCGCATCCATTACAAACAGGCGCAGCATCGCGCCGACTTGCGGCCCGGCCAAGCCGCGCCCGGGGGCGGCATACATCGTCTCCAACATATCGGCAGCAAGCTGCTCGATCTCTGGCGTGATCTCTTCGATCGGGGCACAGATCTCGGCCAGACGCGGGTCGGGCCAGCGGAGAACCTCTCGCATGCTCATCCGCGCGCCAGCTCACGCTTAAGCTTGACCATCTTGCGGGTGATCATCTGGCGCTTCAGCGGCTTGAGGTAGTCGATGAACAGCTTCCCATCGAGGTGGTCGATTTCATGCTGTACGCAGGTCGCCCAGAGCCCGTCAAAGCCTTCGCGCTGTTCTTTGCCGTCACGGTCCAGCCAGCGGACCTCAACCTCAGCCGGGCGGGTCACATCGGCGAATTGCTCAGGGATGCTCAGGCAGCCTTCCTCATAGGTGTTCAGGTCATCCGAGGAGGCCACGATCTCCGGGTTGAACATCAACAGCGGGCGCGGTGCTTCGCCCTCTTCCTTGACGCAATCGAGCACGATCACCCGGCTCAACACGCCGACCTGCGGTGCAGCAAGGCCAATGCCCGGCGCGTCATACATGGTGGCCAACATATCATCGCCCAGCACGCGCAACTCGTCGCTGAGATCGGCGACAGGGGCTGCGGCTTTCTTGAGCCGTGGGTCGGGGTGCAAAAGGATCGGGCGTTTCATCCCGCTCATTTAGGCCATGCCCGGGCATCGCGCAACCGGGGGCTTGCAGCCCCGGCGGCAGCGGTTAGCTTGGCTTCAACATCAGGAGTGATCAGCATGAGTTTTGACGAGATCGAAGTGACCAACGTGAATTTTGACGAGATCATCGAGCGGCGCGGGACGCATTGCGCGAAATGGGATAAGATGGAAGCGGTCTATGGCGTGCCCGCCGAGAGCGGCATCGCGATGTGGGTGGCTGACATGGATTTCCGCCCGCCGCAGGTGGTACAGGATGCGCTGCAGGCTCAGATTAACCACGGCGTACACGGGTATTTCGGCGATGACAGCGAATACCTTGCGGCAATTCAGTGGTGGATGGAGAACCGCCACGGTTGGAAGGTCGATGCCGATGCAATCTTTACCACGCATGGACTGGTGAACGGCACTGCGATGTGCGTCGATGCCTTTACCCAGCCCGGCGATGGCGTTGTGCTTTTCACCCCGGTCTATCACGCCTTTGCCCGCGTGATTAAAGCCGCCGAACGCCGCGTGGTGGAATGCCCCCTGACCAATACCTCGGGCCGCTATGAGATGGATTTCGACGCCTATGACGCCCTGATGACCGGGGATGAGAAGATGCTGATCCTCTGCTCTCCGCATAACCCCGGTGGCCGGGTCTGGTCCCGCGAAGAATTGCAAGGTGTCGCCGACTTCGCCAAGCGGCATGATCTGGTGTTGGTCTCGGATGAAATTCACCACGATCTGGTGATGCCCGGCCAAAAGCACATCCCCATGGCGCATATCGACGGGATCGAAGACCGTCTGGTGATGATGACCGCCACGACCAAGACCTTCAATATGGCCGGCAGCCACGTCGGAAATGTGATTATTGCAGACCCCAAGATGCGACAGCAGTTCGCCGCCCGCATGGCCGCAATGGGCAGCTCGCCCAATTCGTTTGGTCTGCTTATGGCCACCGCCGCTTATTCACCGGACGGCGCGGCATGGGTGGACGAACTGATGGATTATCTTGACGGCAACCGGAGGCACTTTGACGAAGCAGTAAACGCAATTCCGGGACTGCGCTCTATGCCATTGGAGGCGACCTATCTCGCTTGGGTGGATTTTTCTGGCACTGGCATGGATCGGACGGAGTTTACCGAGCGGGTGGAAAAATCCGCCCGCATCGCCGCGAACCATGGCGCGACATTCGGCACCGGCGGCGAAAGCTTCATGCGCTTCAACCTCGCCATGCCGCGCGCGCGGGTCGAGGAGGCCTGCGAAAGGCTCGCCAAAGCTTTCAGCGATCTACAGTAATCGAAAAATGGCCCGGCGGGAGTGACCCGCCGTGCTGATCCTTCAGGCCCGGCTGTCTTCGATCAGGCCCAGTGGCGCATCGGCGGGGCGTTCGAAATCAAGCGCCGGGCGGTCTGCCACGGCAGTCGCGCGCTTGAATTCATACTGCATTTCGCCTGCGTCTTCCTCGCTCGCCACGATCAGACATTGGAACAGGTGCAGGCTGCCATCATACAGGTCAACCAGCCCGCGCAGCTTGGGCGCGTCTTCGGCATCAACGGAAAATCCGGTCTTCCACATACGCAGCACGCGGTAGACGTTACCGCCCACCTCAAGCCGCAGGCGTGACCCTTTGCGCAGGCCTTCCATGCGCGCAGCATCAAGACCCGCTTGTATTTCTTTGGTCAGAAATTCTTCCATGATCGTCCCCCCGCTAATGCCTTCTAAGCTGGGCTAAAACGTAGGAAATTCAAGTTAAGATTTGATGACGTTTCGGCAGCCTGCGCCAGCGCAGGTCAGCTGCGCGCGCATGAAGATGTGCAGCCCGGGCACGCGGCTCTAGATATGCCCTCAAACGTGCAAAGGAGAACAAGATGGGCCTTTTGGTTGACGGAAAATGGCAAGACAAATGGTATGACACCAAATCCTCAGGTGGCAAATTTGAACGCAGCGAAGCGAAGTTTCGCAACTGGGTGACCGCCGATGGCAGCGCCGGACCCAGCGGCGAAGGCGGTTTCAAAGCAGAATCGGGGCGCTATCACCTCTATGTCAGCTATGCCTGCCCATGGGCGCACCGCGCGCTGATCTTTCGGCAGTTGAAAGGCTTGGAAGATCATATTGGGGTTTCGGTCGTGCATCCCGAGATGTTGGGCGAGGGCTGGACCTTTGACGCAGACTTCCCCGGCGCCACCGGCGACACCCTCTTTGGCCTGCCCTATGCGCGCGACATCTATACTCGCGCCGATCCCAAGTTCACGGGCCGCGTTACCGTGCCGATCCTTTGGGACAAAGAGCGCGAAACCATCGTCAGCAATGAGTCCGCCGAGATCATCCGCATGTTCAACAGCGCCTTTGATGAGATCACCGGTAACAGCAATGACTACTACCCCACAGAGCTGCACGACCGCATCGAAGAGGTGAACGCCCGCGTCTATGACACGTTGAACAATGGCGTCTACAAGGCCGGTTTCGCCACCACGCAAGAGGCCTATGACGCCGCCGTGCATCCGCTCTTCGACACGCTGGATTGGATCGAAGACATCCTATCGCAGAACCGCTATCTCGCGGGCGATAAGATGACAGAGGCCGATTGGCGGCTTTTCACCACGCTGGTGCGCTTCGACAAGGTTTATCACCTGCATTTCAAATGTAACCGCAAGCGGATCGTGGATTACCCAAACCTCTGGGCCTATACGCGCGAGCTTTATCAGGTGTCGGGCGTGGCCGAGACGGTGAACTTTGACCACATCGTGCGGCACTACCATTACAGTCACGATACCATTAACCCGAACCGGATCATTCCGATCAATCCGGTGCTCGAGTTCAGCGCGCCGCACGGGCGCGGTTAACCGACACCCCCTGCCTTGCGGAAGGCGCTTGATCGCGCAGCCCTTTTGCGCTTTCACCGCAGCAACGGCAGGGGGATCATCATGCAACAGCCAGACCAGCGCGACCACGGCGGCGGTGTCGATGCGGCAGCAGCGCGTTTCGGCGGGCAGCGGGCGGATTGGATTGACCTGTCGACCGGGATCAATCCGCAGCCCTACCCGATCCCTGCCCTGCCAGCGGATGCGTGGAACGCGCTCCCCGACGCTGCGGCGCAAACCGCGCTTGAGGACGCCGCCCGCGCGTTCTGGCAGGTGCCCGCCGGGACAGCACTCATCGCCGTGCCGGGTGCGTCATCGGCAATTGCCCGCATCCCGGCGCTTGCCCCGCGTGGCACTGTGCGCATCCCCGGACCAACCTATAATGAACATGCCGCCAGTTTCGCCGATAGCGGTTGGGAAGTCGTTGAGGAAGGTAACACAGATGCCGCCGTCCATGTGCACCCCAACAACCCCGACGGGCGGCTTTGGCACGCGACACAGACCACCGCCCCCCTCAGCATCATCGACGAAAGCTTTTGCGATATCATCCCCGAAGCCACCCTCATCGCGCAGGCCACGACACCCGGCACGTTGATCCTCAAAAGTTTCGGCAAGTTCTGGGGGCTCGCCGGACTACGGCTGGGCTTCGTCATCGGCGATCCGGCCTTGGTGGCTGAGCTTCGGCGGATGCTTGGCCCCTGGCCGGTAAGCGGCCCGGCGCTGCATATCGGCGCAGCGGCGTTGCGCGATACAGATTGGGCCGACGCCACGCGAACCCGGCTCGCCGCAGAGGCAGACCGCCTCGATACTCTGGTAACGGGCGCAGGCGCGGAGATTGTCGGCGGAACCCCGCTCTTCCGCCTCTATGAAGTCGACGATGCGCAAGCCTGGCAGGTCCGCCTCGCCGAGCAGCACATCTGGACCCGTGTTTTCCCCTACAATCCGCGCTGGCTGCGCCTCGGCCTGCCCGTCCCCGACGGTTGGGCGCGGCTGGAGCAGGCGCTGGCATGAGCACGGCGGCGATCCTTACGCTGGCCATGCTGCTGGACGCAGCTTTGGGAGAGCCGGAATGGCTCTGGCGGCGCTTGCCGCACCCGGCGGTGCTGATGGGGCGCTTGATTGGCTGGGGGGATCGGCGGTTGAACCACGGCCAAGCGCGACGCGCTAAGGGCGTGGCGCTGCTGCTATCGCTGATGATCGGAGCCGCAGCATTAGGTTGGCTACTGAGCCTCTTCGGCCCAATCATTGAGATCATCGTCGGAGCGATCCTACTTGCGCAACGCTCCCTCGTCGAACACCTCCGCGCTGTGGCTGATGGGCTGCGCCAGTCATTGCCCGCTGGCCGCCGCGCTGTGGCGATGATCGTCAGCCGCGACACTGCCGAGATGACCGAAGACGCCGTGGCACGCTCTGCCATCGAAAGCGGCGCGGAAAATCTCAGCGACGGGATCATCGCCCCTGCCTTCTGGTTCCTGCTGGCCGGTCTGCCGGGGCTGCTGGTCTATAAAATCGTCAACACCGCCGACAGTATGATCGGCTACCGCACCCCGCGCTATGCCGATTTTGGCTGGGCTGCGGCGCGGATGGATGACCTGTTGAACCTCGTCCCTGCTCGGCTGACCGCGCTGCTTATCGCCCTGCCCGGCGGGGTCTTGCACCACTGGCGCGACATTCGCGCTGATGCGGCGCTGCACCGCTCGCCCAATGCCGGTTGGCCAGAAGCCGCCATGGCGCGGGCCACGGGTGTGGCACTTGCAGGCCCGCGCGCCTATGATGGGCAATTGCAGCAGTTCGCTTGGGTTCACGGCGCGGGGGCGCGCGTCATCGGACCTCAGGCAATCGATGCGGCCATCACCCGCCTCTGGCAGGCATGGTTGGTGATGTGGGCAATCGCCCTAGTTCTGGCCTGTCTGTGACTATGAGGATTTTTATGCGCCCCACCTTTCTAGCCGCCGCCCTTGCGGCGTTCACCCTCCCCGCCACCGCCTATGCGCAATCGGCCTGCGGCGGTGATTTCTCTGGATTCATCGCCGATGCCAAGGCCGAAGCCGTGGCCAAGGGCGCCGACCCTGCAACCGCCGATGGGTTTTTTGCAGGTCTGCGCCAAGACCCCGCCGTGCTGCGCGCAGATCAGGCGCAAGGGGTGTTTCAAAAGCCCTTCATCGAGTTTTCGCGCCACTTGATCTCCAACGACCGGATCAACCGGGGCCGCGCCATGGCCGACAAATACGACGCGATCTTTGACCGGGTTGAATCCGAATACGGTGTCAGCCGTGGCGTGCTCTTGGCCTTTTGGGCGTTCGAGACGGACTACGGCGCGATCCAAGGGGATTTCAACACCGCCAATGCGCTGGCCACGCTGGCCCATGACTGCCGCCGCCCCGAACTGTTCCGCCCACAGCTTTTCGCGGCTTTGGAGCTTTTCGAGCGCGGCGAGTTTGACCCGGCCACCACCACCGGCGCTTGGGCGGGTGAGATCGGCATGGTGCAAATGCTGCCCCGCGACATCATCGAAAACGGTGTGGATGGCGATGGCGATGGCGAAGTCTCCTTGAAAACCTCTGCCCCCGACGCTCTGCTGTCAGGTGCCAAAATGCTTCAAAGCCTCGGCTGGCGCGCAGGAGAGCCTTGGCTGGCCGAAGTGACCCTGCCGCAGGAATTTGACTGGTCGCAAACCGGGCTGGAAACCTCCAAATCCGTCAGCGAATGGCAGGCCATGGGCGTGTCCCCGCGGGGCGGACCGCTGGCCGAAGGGCTGACCGCGTCGGTCCTTCTGCCACAAGGGCGCGGCGGGCCTGCTTTCATCGCCTATCCGAATTTTCGGGTCTATTTCGAATGGAACCAAAGCTTTACCTACGTCATGACCGCCGCCTATTTCGCCACGCGGCTGGAAGGCGCGCAGGTCTATGACGCGGGCAATCCGCAACCGGGGCTTAGCGGGGAGGCGATGAAGACGCTTCAGCGCAAACTCCAGTCTATGGGCTATGATGTGGGCGATGTGGACGGCATCCTCGGCTCCGGCACCCGCGCCGCTGTGCGGGCTGAACAGGAACGCCTTGGCATGCCCGTCGATGGCTGGCCCACGCCCAGCTTGCTGAACCAACTGTAAGGAGAGCCCCTGATGGCCTTAAAGAAAACCGCCGCCGAAATGGTGTCCGAGGCCCGTGCCCGGATCGAAGAAATCGACAGCGCCGAGGCCATCGCCATGCTGGACGACGAAAACGTGCAATTCGTCGACCTGCGTGATCCCCGCGAACGCGAGCGTACCGGGTTCATCCCCGGTGCGTTCCACTGCCCGCGTGGCATGTTGGAGTTTTGGGTCGACCCCGACAGCCCCTATTTCAAAGAGGTCTTTGCCCAAGACAAGAAGTTCGTCTTCCACTGCGCCTCCGGCTGGCGCTCAGCCATCTCTGTCGCGACGCTGCAAGACATGGGCTTTGACGCGGCGCACCTGAAGGACGGTTTCGGCGGATGGGAAAAGGCGGGCGGCCAAATTGAGGGCGGCAATGTCGAGAAGCCCTGACCCGCAGGCTTTGATCTGGCCTCCCTTTCGCAAAGCTGCCACAACCTGTGCAACGTCATAGGAGAGACAGAATGACCGAGATCAAACGCCACCATACTAACACCCGCATGAGCCAGATCGTTGAGCATGGCGATGTGATTTACCTTGCTGGCCAAGTCGGCACGGCGGGCGCAGATGTGGCCACCCAGACCCAAGATTGCCTTGATAAGGTCGATGCCCTGTTGGCCGAGGTTGGCAGCGACAAGACCCGCATCCTGCAATCAACCATCTGGATGGCGGATATGGCCGATTTCGCCGCGATGAATGCCGTTTGGGATGCTTGGGTGGCTGAGGGCCACGCCCCCGCGCGCGCCTGCGGCGAATCCAAACTCGCAACGCCAGAATATCTGGTCGAAGTACTTGTGATCGCCGCCAAGGCCTAAGCCACTTTCACCCCGTGCCTTCCCGGCGCGGGGTGTTGTGGGGCGCGCGGGCACTGTCCCCCGCCCCCAGACGTGCTAGACAGGCCCATCCGAGCCGAAAGCATCGCATGACCCCCTGCACCCTCACCGCCTTGTCCGATCTGGCCCAGCTTAACGTCGACACAATCATTGACGTGCGCGCCCCGTCGGAGTTTGCCGAAGATCACCTGCCCGGCGCGATCAATCTGCCCGTGCTCTCGGACGCGGAGCGGGCCGAGGTCGGCACGATCTACAAACAAGTCAGCCCCTTCGATGCCCGCAAGATCGGCGGCGCGTTGGTGGCGCAAAACACGGCGCGACACTTGCAAACGGCCCTTGCGGGTAAAGACGGCAGTTGGCAGCCCCTGGTCTATTGCTGGCGCGGCGGGCAGCGTTCGGGCGCGTTCTCGACGATCCTCGATCAGGTCGGCTGGCGTGTGCAACTCCTGCGTGGCGGCTATCGCAGCTATCGCCGGTTGGTGGTCGCGGCGCTTTACGACACGCCCCTGCTGCATCGGTTGATGCTGATCGAAGGCGGCACTGGCACCGCCAAAACCCGACTGCTGCATCATCTGGCCGAAACGGGCGCGCAGGTGCTTGACCTTGAAGGGCTGGCGCAGCATCGCGGCTCGCTGTTTGGCGCTGTGGACGGCGGCCAGCCGCACCAGAAGATGTTTGAAAGCCGTCTGGCCCAAGCCCTCGCCCCGCTCGATCCAGCGCAGATCACATGGGTTGAGGCCGAAAGCAGCAAGATCGGGGACATCACCCTGCCCCCCGCGCTCTGGGCCGCGATGATCGCCGCACCACGGGTTGAGATCGACGCACCGCTCGCCGCGCGGGCGCATTTCCTGTGCCACGCCTATGACGATCTGACCGCCGACCCTAGCCTGCTCAAAGACCGCATCGACAAGCTGCGCCCCTATCACAGCGGTGAAACAATCTCCGCATGGCAGACCCAAGCCCGGGTTGGCGATTGGGCCACGCTTGCCGAAGGGTTAATCGGCCAGCACTACGATCCGCGCTATGCAAAGACAGCCAGCCGCAACCCCGCGCCCGTTAAGCGGCTTTCGCTGAACGACCTTGATGAAACCACATTGGCCGAGACCGCCACCGCGCTGCACAGCCGTTTCAGCGCAGGCGAATAGAGGGCGCGCCCGCCTCAAGCCGTCCGATGATATGACCCTTTAGCCCTGCCGCTGCCAACCGCGCCTGCGCGACCTTCGCTGCCGCTTCTGGCAAAGCGGCCAATAGCCCTCCGGCGGTTTGCGGGTCGTGGAAAAGCGGATTTATCGACCCCGCCGTTCGGATCGGTGCATCGGCCTGATTGACTGCCAGAAGCGATGACGCCACCCCTTGATCCGAGAGCGCCTGCGCGCCGGGGTAAATCGGTACGGCATCCCCCCGAAGCTCTGCCGCCAGCCCGGACGCCCGGCAAATCGCCTGCACATGCCCGGCCAAACCAAAGCCTGTCACATCCGTCATCGCATGAGCGTTTGCCAAAATCTCCGCCTCCCGCGCCTGCGGCGTCGCCATGAAGCGCAACGCGTCGGCCACGACCCGCCCCGGTGCGCTGCCCGCCATATGCCCCGCTAGAATCACGCCCGCGCCGATGGGCCGGGTGAGCATCAGAACATCCCCCGGCTGCGCACCGCCCACGCCAATCGGCATGTCCTCCCGCGTGCCGGTGACCGTGAACCCGATGGTCAGTTCCGCGCCCATGGTGGTGTGGCCGCCGACAATCTGCGCGCCTGCGGCCCCCATCACATCTTGCGCAGCAGCCGCAATTTCTCGCAACGTCCGAGCCTGCAATTCAGGCGACATGCGCGGCATGATGACCGTGCTCAGCGCCACCTGCGGCTTGGCCCCCATCGCCCAGACATCGCCCAATGCATGCACCGCCGCGATCCGCGTCATCAGCGCCGGGTCTTCGATGAAACCGCGCAGGTGATCCGTGCTGATCACCTGAAAGCCGCCGCCGGGTCGCTGCAGGATCGCCGCGTCATCCCCCGCACCGGTGACGACATCTCCCGTGACCGGGTGTTGAGCCTTGACCAACAGATCGCCGAGTATCGCGCCGCCCACCTTGGCCCCGCAGCCACCACAAAGCGGCTTGCCGGCCAGCGCGTCTTGCACGCCCGAAGCCGTCGGACCAATCGGCGCTTCGCGTTTCATTGCGGGCAGATCGTCCAGCTGATCCATGAATTTCCGATCGATTCGGTCCTTCCATTGCCACAGCAACGCACCGCCAAGGGCGAGCCCGTTCCGCTCGGCCACCGCCGACTTTCCGCCCAATGAGATAAGCTTTAGGTAATGTTTCTGCGGTTTAAACGCACCCCGCTCAGCGGCGCTCAATGCGGCCCGCAAATTGTCATGCAGAACCGGCGCCGCCCGCACGGCAAAGACCCCGGCCTTGGGGCGCGGCGTGGCCTCTAAATGCGCGCAGTCACCCACGGCAAAGAGCGCCGCGTCATCCACCACGCCCAAATCAGCGCCCACTCGGATGAACCCATTGTGCAGCGGCAGGTCAGTCTGCGCGAGCCAGCCATGCGGCACCGCCCCTGCCGCGCCGACGCAAAGTGCTGCCGGGATCGGGGCGCGCCCCTTCACGATTACCTCTGTGCCCGTGACCTGCGTCACCTCCGCCCCGAGCGCAAGGTTCACCCCTAAATCGGCCATGCGCCGCCGCACCATCGTCTCGGTTCGGGGCGCCATACCGGAAAGCTGCGGCCCGTGTTCCACCACTGTCACAGCAGGCTGCGCCCCGGCCTGACGCAGGGCAAACGCCATCGCCATCGCCAACTCGCAACCCGCCACACCGCCGCCAATCACGGCGACTTCGGGCGGCAGATCACTCGCTTTCACCGCTGCCAAAAACGCCCGCCACCGCGCTGCATAAACATCAAGCGGCTTTGCCGGCACGGCGTGTTCGGCAAATCCCGGCAGGTCCATCTTGGCCGTGATGCCCACGTCGATTGAGGCCACATCGTAGGCCACAGGTCCATGCCCCGGCACAGTGATCTCCTGCGCGGCCCGGTCGATCCCGGTCGCCGCCCCAAGGATCAGCCGTGCCCCAGCGTGGCGGCACAGACGCATCAAGTCGATCTCAAGCTCATCGCGGGCGTAATGCCCGGCGATGTGGCCGGGCAACATGCCCGTATAGGGCGCGGTCGGGCCGGGATTGATAACCGTCAGCCGCGCGCCGGGCAGCGGGTCCATCCCCCATTTGCGCAGCACCAGCGCATGGGCATGACCGCCCCCCACCAGCACCAAATCCCGCGTTAGAGGCAGATCGCCTTGCACCAGATTGCCTCGCTCTCTCATATTAAACGTTGGATATTGCTAACCGAACCCGTGCGGGCGCGCCATCGCCATGACCAAGTTGTGAGGGGGCCGTGGACGGGTTCGAGCGGCATTTCCCCGCCCATTCGCACCCGAAAACGCCCCAAACCTTTAAAAAGGGTGACATTCTACCCGAAAACCCCCATGTACATTCCATCCCTGACCCTCTACCGACGGTCGGATTCCTTTGCCGTGGCTGGTAGCACCCCACGTGCCCGCCCCCCGCACAAACGTTCAAGACAGGACAGCCTTCGTGATCCAGACTATTGCCGACGCCCTTGCCCAACAGGGTTATGAAACACTTACCGCCGTACAAGAAGCCGTCACAGACCCCGCGCTGAATGACGCCGACCTTCTGGTTTCGGCCCAAACCGGGTCGGGCAAGACGGTGGGCTTTGGCCTCGCCATCGCGCCGACACTTTTGGGTGACGACACCCATTTCGGCCAAGCGGGCGCGCCACTGGCGTTGATCATCGCCCCCACCCGTGAATTGGCCATGCAGGTCAGCCGCGAGCTCACATGGCTCTATGGCAAGGCCGGTGCCATCGTCACCACCTGCGTCGGCGGCATGGACACCCGCACCGAGCGCCGCGCGCTTGATCGGGGCGCGCATATCGTTGTCGCCACGCCGGGCCGTCTGTGTGACCACATCAAACGCAACAACATCAACCTCGACGCGATCCGCGCCGTGGTGCTGGATGAAGCGGATGAGATGCTCGACCTTGGTTTTCGCGAAGACCTTGAGTTCATCCTGTCCGAATCCCCCGAAGACCGCCGCACGCTGCTGTTCTCGGCCACCGTGCCCGCCGCCATTGCCAAACTGGCGAAATCCTACCAGCGTGATGCGCAACGCATCACCACCGTGGGCGAAGCCAAGCAGCACAGCGATATCGAATACCGCGCGCTGAACGTGCATCCGCGTGACACTGAAAACGCGATCATCAACGTGTTGCGCTTCTATGAAGCCAAGAACGCCATCGTGTTCTGCAACACCCGCGCCGCCGTGGCGCGTCTGACCTCGCGCTTCACGAACCGGGGCTTCTCGGTCGTGGCGCTGTCGGGTGAGCTGACGCAATCCGAGCGGACCAACGCGCTGCAAGCCCTGCGCGACGGGCGTGCGCGCGTTTGTATTGCAACGGATGTCGCTGCACGCGGCATTGACCTGCCGAACCTTGAGTTGGTGATTCACGCCGACTTGCCCAGCAACTCCGACACGCTGCTGCACCGCTCGGGCCGTACTGGCCGCGCCGGGCGCAAAGGTGTTTCGGCACTGATCGTGCCTGCCAAACTGCGCAGCAAAGCGAACCGCCTGATTGGCGGCGCGAAGCTGAAAGTGGAATGGGCGGCACCGCCGTCTGCTGCTGAGGTTAACGCCGCAGATGAGGCCCGTTTGCTGGCCGATTCTGCATGGTCCGACCCGATCCCGGAAGACGCCGAAGGTTTTGTCGCCAATCTGGTTGAGCAGTTCTCGGCTGAGCAACTGGCCACCGCCTTCGTCAACCTCTACCGCGCGCGCCAATCCGCGCCGGAAGAACTGGCAGAACCCGGCGCGCCCGGCGACGACAAGCCGCGCCCGGCCTTTGGCAAATCGGTCTGGTTCTCGATCTCAACCGGCCGCAACGATGGGGCCGAGCCGCGCACGCTGCTGCCGATGCTGTGCCGTCGCGGCGACCTGACCAAAGACGACATCGGCGCGATCCGCGTGCAGGGCAGCCATAGCTTTGTCGAAGTCCTGGAAACTTCTGTCCCCGGTCTGCTGAGCGCCCTTGGCGGTGACATGAAGCTGGAAGAAGGCGCGGTGCTGACGCAACTCGACAAAGCCCCTGATCTGGCCCGTGGCCCGAAACCTGCCGGCAACCGTGGCCCCAAGCCCGGCGGCGGCTACAAAGGCGACCGTCCGGACCGTGGTCCGCGCCCCCCGCGCGATAACTACGATCCTGATGCCGCCCCCGCCCCGCGCAAGCCACGCGCCAAAGCGGCGGATGGCCCCGGTGCGGCGTCTTTCGACAAGCCCAAGTTCGACAAGCCAAAGTTTGACAAACCCCGCGCCCCTAAAGGCGAACGCCCGCCAAAGTCGCACAAGACCGAGCGTAGCCCGATGAAGCCAGGCGCCGCGCCCAAGCCCAAGTCTGGCGGCGAGACCACCGCCAAGCCCAAGGCGAAAGCTGTGTGGAAAAAGGAAAAGCCCGCAGGCGAAGGTTTCAAGGGCAAAGGCAAGGGTAAGCCAACGTCATCGGCCACCACGCCCGGCGGCGAGAAGTCGTACAAACGCGCGTCTGATCCGTCCAAACGCTTCACCCCGCCGAATAAGATCGGCAAGCAGGGTGGCAAGGGCGGCCCAAAATCGAAGTAAGATCAAACGCCGGGGCACCACCCCGGCGTTTTTGCATAAGGCCCCGGACTTTTTAAAAAGTCCGGCCAGATTTCTTTGAAAGAAATCGGCACCTCTAGCTGGCCTTAAGGAACAAACCCATCTGGCACTACTTGCGGCGCGTCTTTCGCGGTGATGTGATACGCACATTCCCCGCCTCAGCGCGGGCTTCATTCGTGGGTTCGCCCACCCGCACAGAAAGGTTTGCCCCATGGACGGCAATTTCAACGAGAACGACATCTCCCGCGTTGTCGAAGCCGACCGCGCGCACATCTGGCATCACTTGAGCCAGCACAAACCCTATGAAACCACCGATCCGCGCATTATTGTCGAAGGCAAAGGCATGCGCGTTTGGGATCAAAAGGGCAAAGAACACCTCGATGCCGTCTCTGGCGGTGTCTGGACAGTCAACGTGGGCTATGGCCGCGAAAGCATCGCCAATGCCGTGCGCGACCAGTTGATCAAGCTGAACTATTTCGCAGGCTCCGCAGGGTCGATCCCCGGTTCGCATTTTGCCGAAAAGCTGCTCGACAAGATGCCCGGCCTCGACCGCGTTTACTACTGCAACTCCGGCTCCGAGGCGAATGAGAAAGCCTTTAAAATGGTCCGTCAGATTGCGCACAAGCGTTACGGCGGCAAAAAGCACAAGATTCTCTACCGCGACCGCGATTACCACGGCACCACCATCGGCTGCCTCTCGGCGGGCGGTCAGGATGAGCGCAACGCGCAATACGGCCCCTTCGCGCCGGGGTTCGTGAGGGTGCCACACTGCCTTGAATACCGCAGCTTTGAGCAGGACGGCGCGCCGCAAGAGAACTACGGCCCATGGGCCGCTGACCAGATCGAAAAGGTGATCTTGGCCGAAGGGCCGGAAACTGTCGGCGCGCTCTGCCTCGAGCCGGTGACAGCAGGCGGCGGCGTGATCTGCCCTCCCGATGGCTATTGGGAGCGGGTGCAAGAGATTTGCCGCAAGTATGACATCCTGCTGCACATTGATGAGGTCGTTTGCGGCGTGGGCCGGACCGGCACATGGTTTGGCTATCAGCACTACGGCATTCAGCCCGATATGGTGACAATGGCCAAGGGCGTCGCCTCGGGCTATGCCGCGATCGCCTGTCTGGTCACCACTGATGCGGTCTTTGACATGTTCAAAGACGACGCCAGCGATCCGCTGAACTACTTCCGCGACATCTCGACCTTTGGCGGCTGCACCGCCGGGCCGACCGCGGGCATCGAGAACATGAACATCATCGAGCGTGAGAACCTGTTGGAGAACACAACCAATATGGGCAATTACATGCTGGAGCAGTTGCACGCGCTGGCCGACAAACACGCAGTGATCGGCGATGTGCGCGGCAAGGGGCTGTTTCTGGGGGCGGAGCTGGTCACCGACCGCGACAGCCGTGCCCCAGTTGAGGAAAAGCGCATTCAAGCCGTGGTGGGTGACTGCATGGCCCAAGGCGTTATCATCGGAGCGACCAACCGCTCGCTGCCGGGTAAAAACAACACGCTGTGTTTCTCACCTGCGCTGATCGCCTCGCGCGACGACATTGATGAGATCATCACGGCGGTAGACGGCGCATTGGATCGGGTCTTTACCTCGGCGTAAAACCGCAGAAGCAGTGCGATCTTAGGCAGCATTGGTTGACCCGATGCTGCCTTCGTCTATTTACCCCTTTGTCTTGCCCGAACATGACATCAGATGGAAAATTGCCGCGCATCGCTGCGTCGAAAATTTTTCTTAATATCCATCGCTTTCGCGGGAACCTCTTCCAACCTCCCCGCGTTGGCAAATGAGTAACTTGGGAGAAAGACATGAAGAAATTCCTTATCGCCATTCCGCTGGTCGCCACACTTGCCGCTTGTAACGGCACCACGCCCAGCCAAGGTGCCCTGACGGGTGCTGCTCTTGGCGCGGCCACAGGTGCTGCCGTTTCAGGTGGCGACGACAAAGTTCAAGGCGCAATCATTGGCGGTCTCGCTGGTGCAGCGGCTGGTAACTACATCGGCCAGACCCAGTCCGGCAAATGCGTTTACCAGAACTCCAACGGCCAGCGCTACACCGCAGCGTGCCCGTAAACGTCTGACATCGCGCGTTTTCGCGATGAAGGGGCTTCGACCGTTGGTCGGAGCCCTTTTTCATTTCCAGCCCGCCCACGCAACGCTTGGCAGCCCCTTGTTTTGATCCTAACAGGGATCAAAGCGCCTGAGCGCTTGGGGAGGGCAAATGACGTTATTTGATATCGCGATCCTAGTGATCGCAGCCTTCGGTGCGGGGGTGCTAAACACCATCGCCGGGGGCGGCACGTTTCTAACTTTTCCGGCACTGGTCTTCACCGGAATGCCCCCCGTGGCGGCCAATGCAACAAGCGCCGTGGCGGTGTTTCCGGGCTACCTTGCCGGGGCATTCGGCTTTCGCAATGAGCTGGGCGGATTTGACCGCAAGCGGCTTTTGCGGCTTAGCCTCATTACACTTTCGGGCGGGGCTGTCGGCTCTGGCCTGCTGCTGGTCTCCTCTAACGAGGCCTTCTCCATTGTCGTGCCCTTCCTCTTGCTCGCCGCGACGCTGGCCTTCCTTTTGGGCGACCGCATCCGCGCTTTCGCCGCCGCCCATGCCCGCGCTGTAACGCCCCAAGGCGCGCTCGGGCTTTTTGCGGTCAGCGTCTATGGCGGCTACTTCAACGGCGGTTTGGGCATCGTGCTGCTGGCCCTCTTCGCGCTTTGGGGGATGACCGATCTGCACGGAATGAACGGGTTGAAAAACGGGCTGAGCTTTGTGCTCTCGTCGATCTCCGTTGCCGTCTTTGCACTGGCCGGGCTGGTCGCATGGCAGCAAGCACTGCTGATGATGCTGGCCGCCACGGCGGGCGGCTATGCTGGTGCACCGCTGGCCCGGGCGCTGCCGAAACAAGCGGTGCGATGGCTGATCGCCGCCATCGGCTTTGGCATGAGCGCGGTGTTCTTCTGGCGGCTTTTCGCAGGCTAGCCGAGCACACGCACCGCGCCGCTTTCGGGATCGAAAAGCACCAAGGGCTGGTCCGCGCTTTCGATCCGGCCCAACCCCATGTGATCGCGCAACAGCGCCAGCGGCCCCGAGATCGCCCGCGCCAGTGCCATCTCCAACGGCTCCCCCACCGCGTGGGTCAGCGTATAGACCGCGCGGCCCATCTCCAAATCCGCCCCTGCCAAAGTGCCGTCCGCCAAGGTCAGTTGCCCGTTGGCCCGGTAAACCTCGCGCCCGTTCAACGTAAAGCTTGTGATATCCGATCCCGCCGTCGCCATGGCGTCGCTGACGAGGAAAATCCCCTCCGCCTTGGCTGCCAGCGCATTGCGGATGCTGGCGGGATGCACATGGATGCCGTCGGCAATCAGCCCCGCGTGGACCCCCTCACAGGCCAACGCAGCCCCGACCAAGCCCGGCGCGCGGTTGCCCATCTGGCTCATCGCGTTGAATAAATGCGTGACGCAGCAGGCACCCGCATCGAAGGCAGCCATACAGGTCTCATAATCCGCGTCACTATGGCCGAGCGAGACGATCACCCCCGCCTTAGACATCGCGCGGATCTGCGCGTTGCTGGTGTTTTCGGGCGCGACCGTGACCATGAGGTTCGGCAAGCGCGCCGCCGCGCGCAGGATCAGGGCTAGGTCAGCGTTGGTCATCGGGCGGATCAACGCCCCGTCATGCGCGCCCTTGCGCGCGATCGACAGATGCGGGCCTTCCAGATGGAGCCCGATGATACCCGGGACCGCTTCGACAATGGCCGCTACGGCTGCCTCGATGGCCGCTTCGGTTTTGTCAGGCGTGTCGGTGATCAAGGTAGGCAGGAAGCCAGCCACCCCTGTACGGCGATGCGCCTCAGCGATGCGGCGCAGGGTGGCCACATCGGGGCTGTCGTTGAACATCACCCCACCGCCGCCATTGACCTGAAGATCGACAAAACCGGGGCAAAGCACGCCTGCTGCCAACCGCTCCGTCGCCGTGCCTTCCGGCACCTCCTCGGGGGTGAGGATACGGCGGCTACCATCTTGCATCAGCGCCAGCACCTTGCCGGGGTGCAGGTACTTCCCGTCGTGGATGTCGACCCCGGTAAAAACCTTCACGAACTCGCGCATGGCAAAGTCTCCCCCGCTGCGGCCTTGCAGACCAGTTGAAACGCCCCATCGAGCGCCGAACCCCGCGCTGCGATCTGACCCGTCAAATGATCTCTCGGCAGGAACCGCGCGTAATGCGGGCCGATCCCGCCCAGCAAACAGAGCGGATCACCGGGCTTGAACTCCAGCGCTTTCAGCGCGCGGGTGTAATAGGCCGCGCCTTCGTGCATTAACGCCTCAGCATGGCGGTCCCCGGCCTCTGCCGCCGCGATGACTTTTGGCGCGAATGCCGCGTAATCTCCGGGGTGCGCCGTCAGGCTGAAGGCCACGAAGGCATCAGGATTATCGCCAAAATCCGCCATCAAAGCGCGGGTCAGATCGCTATGCGGCAACAACCCGTCATAGCATTGCAGCGCACGGTCTAGCGCCCCCCGCCCCAGCCATGCGCCCGACCCCTGGTCGGCCAGATGGAACCCCCAACTCCCGACATAGCGAAAGCCTGCGCCATCCGTTGCCGCCACAATCGTGCCCGTGCCGATGGCCAGCACCCAGCCCGCCACGCCTTCGCCAAGCGCGCCAACGACGCAGGCCGGGCGGTCATCATCAGCAATGATCCGGGCGTAGGGCAGTGCCGCGCGCAGACGCGCCTCGTCCCGCGCCACATTCATCCCTGCAAGGCCGACAAATGCAGTGGCATTCTCAAGCGCCGAGAGGGGCAACCCCGCCTCCGCTGCAGCCTCCTCAACCGCGCCGCGTACATTCACTAAGGTATGGTCAGGGTCATTACCGATATTCGCACGCCCCCCGGATGCACGGCCAAGAATGCCATCACGCTGCGTGCCAATGGCGGCGCGGCAACCGGTGCCACCGCCGTCCACGGCGATCAAAAGGGGGGCGGAAATGCTCATGCGATACTTCTAGGCGAGGTGCCGGACGAACGGAAGTGCGCGCCGTGCGCCGATTTAATTCACCGCAATATAATGCCAGATTGAACTCCCCCTAGCGCCAGCCTAACGTCGCCCCCATGGCCCTGCCCGTCGAAACCTTTTTCCTGCGCCCCGATGCGCAAGGCACCCTGCAGCAGCAGATCCAACAGATGATCGCTCAGGGCATCCTTTCCGGTCGGTTTCAACGGGGCGAGAAACTGCCCTCGACCCGCAAACTCGCCGCTCACCTCGGCGTCAGCCGGATCACGGTGACCATCGCCTATACTGAACTGTTGGCCAACGACTACCTCACCTCAGCCGGGCGGTCGGGCTATTTCGTCTCAGACAACGCCCCCGCGCCCCCGGCCTTTGCCCCCCGCGCCGAGGCGGATGACGCCATCGACTGGACCCGCGCCATCGGTCAACGGTTCAGCGCCAATGGGCTGGCCGCCAAACCGCAGGATTGGGCCAGCTACCGATACCCTTTCATCTACGGCCAAGCCGACCCGACGCTTTTTGACCACGCGAACTGGCGGCTTTGTGCGTTGCAAGCCTTGGGCCAGCGCGACTTCACCTCGATGACGACCGACTACTACGATCAGGACGACCCGCAACTGATCGAATTTATTGCCCGCCACATCCTGCCCCGGCGCGGTGTCTCGGCCCGGCCCGAGCAAATCTTGATCACCCTCGGCGCGCAGAACGCCCTATGGCTAACCGCCCAAGTGCTGCTGACCCAACGCCGCCGCGCCGTGTTGGAAGACCCTTGCTATCCGGCGTTGAGCGGCATCCTCAGCCAATCGCGTTGCCACATCACGCCGGTGCGCGTGGATCAAGATGGCCTCCCGCCCGAGGCGATCCCCCCCGATACCGATGTGATTTTTACCACGCCCAGCCACCAATGCCCGACGAATGCGACCATGCCGATGGACCGCCGCCGCGCGCTTTTGTCCCGCGCCCGCGAGCTAGAGGCGCTGATCGTCGAAGACGACTATGAGTTTGAGATGTCCTTCCTCAAACCCGCCTCTCCCGCGCTCAAATCGCTCGATGATGAGGGAAGGGTGATCTATGTCGGCAGCTTTTCCAAATCGCTCTTCCCGGGGCTGCGGCTGGGCTATCTGGTAGGCTCTGAGCCGTTCATCCGCGAAGCCCGCGCGCTGCGCGCATCCGTGCTGCGCCACCCGCCGGGGCATATCCAGCGTACCGCGGCCTATTTCCTGTCGCTCGGCCATTATGACGCCCTCATTCGCCGCATGGGGCTGGCGCTACACGAACGCCGCCGCGTGATGGAAGAGGCGCTTGAGACGCATGGTTTGCGGGTGTCGGGCCGTGGGGCTTATGGCGGATCGTCCTTCTGGATGCGCGCACCAGAGAGTGTGGACACGGCGCAACTGGCCGAAAACCTGCGCGCGCGTGATGTGCTGATTGAGCCGGGCCACGCCTTTTTCGCGGGCGAAGAGAAGGCGACGAATTACTACCGGCTGGCCTATTCCTCCATCCCCGCCGCGCGCATCGGGGAAGGGGTTGGTCTGATTGCCCAAGAGATTGACCGCCTGCGCTGATCTGGCCCTAGGGCTGGGCCACTTCTGGCCCTAACCCCCGCCCGCGCCTGCCCGTAATTTGCTCGCAGCCTTGCCCCCACGCCCAAAGGATCGCCCCATGAAAATGACCACCGAAGAAGCCTTCGTCAAAACCCTTCAGATGCATGGGATCGACACGGCCTTTGGCATTATCGGCTCTGCCATGATGCCGATCTCTGACCTGTTCCCCGCCGCCGGGATCACCTTCTACGACGGTGCGCATGAGTGTAATTCTGGCATGATGGCCGACGGCTTCACCCGCGCCTCGGGGCGGATGTCGATGATGGTGGCACAAAACGGGCCGGGCATTACCAACTTCGTGACGCCGGTCAAAACCGCCTATTGGAACCACACGCCGCTGCTGTTGGTCACCCCGCAGGCGGCGAACAAAACCATTGGTCAGGGCGGCTTTCAAGAGGTCGAGCAGATGGCGCTCTTCCGCGATATGGTCGCCTATCAAGAAGAAGTGCGTGACCCCACCCGCATCGCCGAGACGCTGAACCGGGTGATCTTGCAGGCGAAACGCCACTCCGCCCCGGCGCAGATCAACATCCCGCGTGATTTCTGGACCCAAGTGATCGACATCGACTTGCCCGCCATAGTCGAGTTTGAACGCCCCTCAGGCGGCGAGACGGCCATTGCCGAAGCGGCAGAGCTCCTTTCGAACGCCAAATTCCCGGTGATCCTGAACGGCGCGGGCGTGGTGATCGGCGGGGCAATTGACGACGCGCGCAAGCTGGCCGAACGGCTCGATGCGCCTGTCTGCTGCGGCTACCAGCACAATGACGCCTTCCCCGGCTCGCACCCGCTGTCGGTCGGGCCGCTGGGCTACAATGGCTCCAAAGCGGCGATGGAACTGATCGCCAAGGCCGATGTCGTGCTGGCGCTTGGCACGCGGCTGAACCCCTTCTCGACCCTGCCGGGCTATGGCATCGACTATTGGCCCAAGGACGCCAAGATCATTCAGGTCGACATCAACCCTGACCGCATCGGCCTGACCAAGAAGGTCAGCGTTGGCATTGTCGGCGACGCGGGCAAGGTGGCCCGCACGATCCTTGACGGGCTGAGCGACAGCGCCGGCGACGCGGGCCGCGAAGAAAGGCGCAACCTGATTGCGCAAACCAAATCCGCGTGGGCGCAGGAACTCACCTCGATGGATCACGAGGAAGACGACCCCGGCACCACATGGAACGAACGCGCCCGCGACCGCGAGCCGGAAAAGATGTCCCCCCGCATGGCATGGCGCGCGATCCAGAAGGCGCTGCCGAAAGAGGCGATCATCAGCTCTGACATCGGCAACAACTGCGCCATCGGCAACGCCTATCCGACATTTGAAGCGGGCCGCAAATACCTCGCGCCGGGCCTCTTTGGCCCCTGCGGCTATGGTTTTCCGGCGATCTGCGGGGCCAAGATCGCCTGCCCTGACGTGCCAGTGGTGGGCTTTGCCGGGGACGGTGCGTTTGGCATTTCGATGAACGAGATGGTCAGCGTCAGCCGCGACGACTGGCCCGCTGTGACCATGGTGATCTTCCGCAACTACCAATGGGGCGCGGAAAAGCGGAACACGACGCTGTGGTTCGATGACAACTTCGTCGGCACCGAACTCGCGCAGGACGTGAGCTATGCTGGCGTGGCCAAAGCCTGCGGCGTCGAGGGCGTGCAGGTGTCATCGATGGACGAACTGACCGACGCTTTGGACCGCGCGGTCAAGGCGCAGATGGAAGAGGGCAAGACGACCTTCATCGAAGTGCTGCTGAACCAAGAGTTGGGCGAGCCCTTCCGCCGCGATGCGATGAAGAAGCCTGTCTCTGTCGCCGGGATCAGCCGGGATGACATGCGCCCGCAACGGGTCTGAGCCATGGCGCTGGTGCTCGTCGTCAACGCGGGATCGTCGTCAATTAAGACGGCGGTCTTTGACGGTGGGTTGAACGAGCGTCTGCGGATTGAGGCGCAGGGCATCGGCCAGACCGGCGCGCTGCTTCTGGGAGACGCTCCGCCGGTGCGCCTTGATCTGCCTGACCACCAGACCGCCTTCCGCGCCATTCTGGACGGGCTGCGCCAAAAAGGGATTTCTGGCGCTGACCTGACGGCCGCCGCCCACCGTGTCGTGCATGGCGGCCCTAATCTGGCCGAGACAACGACAATCACGCCTGCCGTCCGAAGCGCCATCGCCGAGGCTCAACCGCTGGCCCCACTGCACAATCCGCACCACCTCGGCGCCATCGACGCGCTGGCAGCGCTCCTGCCCGACCTGCCGCAGGTCGCCGCCTTTGATACCGGCTTTCACCGCAGCAACCCCGATGTCGCCCGCCGCTATGCTCTGCCCGACCGGGCAGAGACCGCCGCCCTGCGCCGCTATGGGTTTCACGGCATCAGCTATGAAAGCCTCGTACAGAATTTCCCTCAGACCACGGGCGCAGACCTCCCCCGCCGCCTGCTGGCGCTGCATTTGGGCAATGGCGCATCGCTCTGCGCGATCCTTGAGAGGCAATCGGTTGCCACAACCATGGGTTTTTCGCCGCTCGGCGGGCTGACCATGGGCACCCGAGCGGGTGAGATTGACGCGGGCGCGGTGCTGCATCTGGTGCGCGATGTCGGGCTGGAGGAGGCCCAAACACTGCTGCATCACGAAAGCGGATTGCTGGGCCTCTCTAATGTCACCGCCGATATGCGGCAACTGGCTGAGACCGATACAACCGCCGCCCGCTTCGCCCGTGAGCATTTCTGCTACTGGATCACTCGGCAGGCGGGGTCGATGATCGCTGCCATGAACGGGATCGACGGCATCGCCTTCACCGGAGGTATCGGCGAAAACGATTCCGAGGTGAGGGAAAAGGTTCTTGCAAACCTTAGCTGGGCGGGAAATATTCCCAATTGGATCATCCCCGCCGCCGAAGAGAAACATATCGCGCGCCAAGCGCTCGCCTTGCTGAAAGACCCAGCCCACCCATGACGCATTCCCAGCCGCCGCTTGATCTGTCGCCCAAGGTCTCGGACGAGGTTCGCAAGACCACCTGCTACATGTGCGCCTGCCGCTGCGGCATCAACGTGCATATGAAAAAGGGGAAGGTCGCCTATATCGAAGGCAACCGCGACCACCCGGTGAACCAAGGCGTGCTCTGCGCCAAAGGCTCTGCGGGGATCATGCAACACAACTCTCCCGCGCGGCTGCGCAACCCGATGAAACGTGTGGGCCCGCGCGGTTCCGGCGAGTTTGAGAGCATCAGCTGGAAAGAGGCGCTGCAGATCGCCACCGACTGGCTGGAGCCGCTGCGCCGCGAAGCGCCCGAAAAGCTTGCGTTCTTCACCGGGCGCGATCAGTCGCAGAGCTTCACCTCGCTTTGGGCGCAGGCTTTCGGCACGCCGAACTACGCGGCCCACGGCGGTTTCTGCTCGGTCAACATGGCCACCGCTGGCATTTACACGATGGGCGGTGCGTTTTGGGAATTCGGCCAGCCCGATTGGGATCACACCAAGCTGTTCATGCTGTTCGGCGTGGCCGAGGACCATGACAGCAACCCGATCAAGATGGGTCTGGGCAAGCTGAAGAAGCGCGGCGCGCGGGTCATCGGGGTGAACCCGATCCGCACCGGATACAATGCCATCGCCGATGAATGGGTCGGCATCACGCCCGGCACCGATGGGCTGTTTATCCTGTCGCTGATCCACTGTCTGATGAAGGCTGGGCGCATCGATGTGGATTACCTCGCCCGTTACACCGACGCCCCAGTGCTGCTGAACAGCGATCCGAAATCGCCGGAGTATGGCCTGCAACTGCGCGATGAGGACGGCAAGGCGCTAGTGGTCGACCGCAAGACCGGCAAGCTGACCCCCTTCGATCAGCCCGGCGTGCGCCCTGACCTTGCCGCCACCTACCGCACAGCAGGCATTACGCACCGCCCGATCTTTCACCAGATGGCCGAGCAATACCTTGGTGAGGACTACACCCCCGAAGCCGTAGCCGAGCGCTGTGGCATCCCCGCGCCGCGCATCCGCGCCATTGCCGCCGAACTGGCCCGCGTCGCCTTTGACGAAGCCTTTGAGCTTGAGCACGAATGGACCGACTTCCGCGGCGAGCATCACAAGACGATGACAGGCCGCCCGGTCTCTTTCCACGCCATGCGCGGCATCTCGGCCCATGCCAATGGGTTTCAAACCTGCCGTGCGCTGCATGTGCTGCAGATCATCCTCGGCACCGTCGAAGTGCCAGGCGGTTTCCGCTTCAAACCGCCCTACCCCAAGCCTGCCACGGCGCACCCCAAACCACATTGCAAAGCCACCCCCGATGCGCCGCTGGATGGGCCGCACCTGGGCTTCGTGCATGGCCCGGATGACCTAGCGCTAAAGGCCGACGGCAGCCCGGCGCGGATCGACAAGGCGTTCACATGGGAAAACCCGATGTCGGCCCACGGGCTGATGCATATGGTGATCTCAAACGCCCATGCAGGCGATCCCTACAAGATCGACACGCTGTTCATGTATATGGCGAATATGTCGTGGAACTCGTCGATGAACCCCGGCGGGGTGATGGAGATGCTGACTGACACCGACGAGAATGGCGAATACGTCATCCCTCGGATCATCTACTCCGATGCCTATTCCTCGGAGATGGTGGCCTATGCGGACCTGATCCTGCCCGACACGACGTACCTTGAACGGCACGACTGTATCTCACTGCTCGACCGCCCGATCAGCGAGGCCGACGCCGCCGCCGATGCGATCCGTTGGCCCGTGGTAGAGCCGAACCGCGACGTGCGCGGCTTTCAGTCAGCGCTCTGCGATCTCGGGGCGAAGCTCGGCCTGCCGGGTTTCGTGAACGACGATGGCAGCCAGAAATACAAAGACTACGCCGACTACATAACCCGTCACGAACGCCGTCCGGGCATCGGCCCGTTGGCCGGGTTCCGGGGCAAGGACGGCAAGGATGTCGGACGGGGGGAGCCAAACCCCGAGCAGATTGACCGCTACATTGAGAACGGCGGCTTCTTCGTCAATCATATCCCGGAGGGGGCGAACTACTACAAGCCGTGGAACGCTGCCTATCAGGATTGGGCCGTGGGCATGGGCATCTATGACGCGCCGCAGCCCTACCTCTTTTCGCTCTACGTCGAGCCGCTGCGGCGTTTTCAATTGGCCGCCGAAGGTCATGGCAAACGCCAGCCCCCCGACCACCTGCGTGAACGGATCAAGCAGACCATGTCGCCCCTGCCGATCTGGTATGAAAGTGATCCGCAAGGCGCTGAGGGCTATGGCGTCCACGCGCTGACCCAACGCCCAATGGCGATGTACCATTCGTGGGGCGGCCAAAACGCATGGCTGCGCCAGTTGCACGGGCACAATCCGCTCTACCTGCCCACCGCGATCATGCGCGCCAAGGGGCTGCAAGACGGCGACTGGGCGCGCGTGACCTCTCCGCACGGCGGGATCACGGTGCCGGTGATGGAGATGGCGGCCCTGAACCCCAAAACGGTCTGGACATGGAACGCCATCGGCAAACGCAAAGGCGCATGGGCGCTGGACAAGGACGCGCCCGAGGCGACCAAAGGCTTCTTGCTGAACCACCTGATCCACGAGTTGTTGCCACCCAAGGGCGATGGGTTGCGGTGGGCCAATTCCGACCCGATTACCGGTCAGGCCGCGTGGTTCGACCTCAAGGTGCACATTGAGAAGTCCGACGCCCCAGCAGAGTCGCAGCCAGAAATCCCGGCGCAGCGCTCTCCCGTCCCGCCCGCGCCGCAGGACATTGCGTGGAAGGTGGGCAAATGACCGCCTCCCTCTGCTCCGCACCGCTTAAGACCCCTCAGGACATCCAGCCATGACCACGCTCCCACAACAGACCGACCGCAAACTCGGCCTTGTGATCGACCTTGATACCTGTGTCGGTTGTCATGCCTGCGTGATCTCCTGCAAAGGCTGGAACACCGAGAACTACGGCGCGCCACTGTCAGACCAAGACGCCTATGGCGCGGACCCGTCGGGCACCTTTCTTAACCGCGTGCACAGCTATGAGGTTCAGCCCGAAGCGGGTGCCGCGCAGCTCGTGCATTTCCCGAAATCCTGCCTACACTGCGATGACGCGCCCTGCGTCACCGTCTGCCCCACGGGAGCGAGCTACAAGCGCGTCGAAGACGGGATCGTTCTGGTCAATGAAAGCGACTGTATCGGTTGTGGTCTCTGCGCCTGGGCCTGCCCCTACGGCGCGCGTGAGATGGACGTGGCCGCAGGTGTGATGAAGAAATGCACCCTCTGCGTCGACCGTATCTATAACGAGAACCTGCCCGAAGAAGACCGCCAACCTGCCTGCGTGCGCACCTGCCCCGCTGGCGCGCGACACTTTGGCGATCTTGGCGATCCGGAAAGCGCGGTAAGCCAATTGGTGGCCGAGCGCGGCGGTGTGGACCTCATGCCCGAGCAAGGCACTAAGCCGGTCAATAAATATCTGCCGCCCCGCCCGCGCGATCAATTGCAAAGCGCAGAGGACAGCGGCAAGATTGACATATTGGCGCCCTTCCTTGCCCCCATCGACAGCGGCCCCAAGGGCTTCCTCGGCTGGCTTGACCGCACTCTGGAGAAGCTCTGATGCATCCGGCACCTTCTGTTATCCTGTTCAGCAGCCTGTCGGGGCTCGGCTTTGGCCTGCTTGCATGGCTCGGCATCGGCCTACCTACCGTGACCGGCTGGGTGGCCTTCGTTTTCCTCGCGCTGGCTTACCTTTTGGCCGTGGGCGGGCTGATCGCATCGACATTCCACTTGGGCCATCCGGAACGCGCGCTCAAGGCGTTTACCCAGTGGCGCAGCAGTTGGCTCAGCCGTGAGGCTTGGGCCTCGGTCGCGGCCCTGCTGACCATGGCGGCCTATGGCGCGGGGCTGGTGTTTTACGACACGCGGCTTTGGCCGCTGGGGCTGATCGGCGCGGCGCTGTCATTGCTGACGGTGCTGACCACGGCGATGATCTATACGCAGATGAAGACTGTGCCCCACTGGCATAGTGTCATGACGCCGCTAAACTTCTTGTCACTTAGCATTGCGGGGGGCGCGGTGCTGGCCGGGCAAGTGACCGCGGCGATGCTGCTTCTCACGCTGGCGGGCGTGGTGCAGATCGTCACATGGTGGCGCGGGGATCAGGCGCTGGCGGCCTCGGGCACCGATATCGCGACGGCGACGCGGCTCGGCAATATCGGCAGCGTCCGCGCCTTTGAGCCGCCGCATACTGGCAGCAACTATCTGCTGCGAGAGTTCGTTTATCAGATCGGGCGCAAACACGCGCTGAAGCTGCGGGTGATCGCGATCACGCTGATGGTGCTGCTGCCACTGCTGCTCTTGCTCTCGCCCGTGTTCCACCACCTCGCCGCTGCCCTCGCGGTGCTCAGCCATGCAGCGGGGGTGCTGACCTCGCGCTGGCTGTTCTTCGCGCAGGCGGAGCATGTGGTCGGGATTTACTACGGCAAACGCTGAATGCAAAAGAGGGGGTGTCTCCACCCCCTCTTGCATTCCAATTCACAGCTTAAAAAGCAGTTTTAATTCATCAAACCCGCGTGGCGCAGACCCGCATCGACCAGTTCTTTGGTCGGGTCCGTCAACTCTGTCAGCGGCAAGCGCACCTCGTCCGAGCAGAGGTCCAACCGCGACATGGCGTATTTCACGCCCACCAGCCCCGGCTCGGTAAAGATCGCTTTGTGCAGCGGCATCAAACGGTCCTGAAGCTCCAACGCCTTGGCGTAATCGCCCTCTAGGCAGGCCGCCTGCATCTGCGCGGAAAGACGCGGTGCGACATTGGCAGTGACCGAGATACAGCCAACACCGCCTTGGGCGTTGAACCCATGCGCGGTCGCGTCTTCGCCGGAAAGTTGGATGAAATCTTTGCCACAGGTGATGCGCTGGTCGCTGACCCGAGCGAGATCACCAGTCGCGTCTTTCACGCCGACTATGCGCGGCAGTTGAGCCAATTCGCCCATTGTTTCGGGCGTCATATCCACGACCGAACGGCCGGGGATGTTGTAAATGATGATCGGCAGGTCGCAGCAATCATGCACGGCGGTGAAATGGGCGATCAACCCGCGTTGGGTCGGCTTGTTGTAGTAGGGCGTGACCAACAGCAGCGCGTCTGCGCCGACTTTCTCGGCGTGGCGGGCAAGGCGGATGCTCTCGACCGTGTTGTTGGACCCGGCCCCGGCAATAACCGGAATGCGGCCCGCGACAGCTTTGACGACTTCATCAACGACGGTTTCATGCTCGGCATGGCTCAACGTCGGGGATTCGCCGGTGGTGCCGACAGGGACAAGCCCGCTCGACCCTTCGCCGATGTGCCATTCGATAAGTTTTTTCAGCGTATCCAGATCCAGCGCGCCGTTGCGAAACGGCGTGACGAGGGCAGGCAGAGAGCCTTTGAACATGTGCACGCTCCTTGTTGTGCTGGCCGGGATAAACCGGACTGGATGAGGGCTTTCGCTAACGCAAAGGTTTGATAAACGTTGCCGTAGCCATATGTTGCAAGGCTCTAGCCCCGGAGACGTAGGAAATGCAAGCGATGACGCGCCTGATGGCGATTCTCATAAGTGTTTTTGTCCTGACCGTGCCTGCCGAAGCGCAGCGCCCGCGCCCCTTAGGGTGGGCGATGGACGCCATGCGGACAGGCAATTGGGACTCTGCCGCGATACTTGCTGCCCGCGATGGGCAGGTTGCCGCCGATGTGATTGAATGGCACCGGCTGCGCGCCGGGCGGGGCACCTATGCCGAAGCGCGCGATTTTCTCGCCCGCAGGCCTGATTGGCCGGGCGAAGAGTACCTGCGCAAACAAACCGAAGAGGCCGTGATCGAGCAGCCCGCCAGCGACATACTGGCGTTCTTTTCGGCCATGGCACCACAGACCCCGCGTGGGGTGCTCGCCCATGCCAAGGCCCTGATCGACAGCGGCCAGCGCGGTGAAGCCGAGGCGAACCTCGTTCTGGCTTGGCGCACGATGCCAATGAACGCCACCAGTCAGGCGCTGTTTATAGACGCCCATGGCAGCCTTCTGGCCCCGCATCATGCGGCGCGGCTCGAAGAGATGCTTTGGCAGCGCGAGCATTCCGAAGCGCGGCAGATGTTCGATTTGGTCTCAAGCGCCGACAAGGCACTGGCCGAGACCCGCATCGCCCTGCAAAAGCTTGAAAGTGATGTGAACACTAAGATCGACGCCCTGCCCGCGGCTAAGGCAGATGCGCCGGGGCTGGCGCATGACCGCTTTGAGTGGCGCATCCGCAAAGGCTTCCGTGACGAGGCCAAAGACCTGCTGCTGCAGCGTTCCACCTCTGCTGCGGCTTTGGGTCAGCCCCAAGCGTGGTCCAACCGCCGCCGCGCCATGGCGCGCGATGAAATGCGCAACGGCGAGCCGCAGACCGCCTATAAAATCGCATCACAACATTTCCTGACCAGTGGGTCGGACTTTGCCGACCTCGAATGGCTTTCGGGCTATCTCGCCCTGCGGTTCTTGAAGGACCCGGTAACCGCTCTGGGCCATTTCCAAAAGCACGACGGCGCTGTGGAATCCCCCATCAGCCAAGGCCGCGCCGGATATTGGCAGGGCCGCGCGCTTGAGGCGATGGGTGATGCCGAAGGGGCGGCCAAAGCCTATGCCATGGGGGCGAAATTCCAGACCTCTTTTTACGGCCTGCTGGCTGCTGAACGCGGCGGCATACCGTTCGACGAAAAGCTGAAGGGCACCCCGCCCGCCCAAGACTGGCGAACCTCGCCGCTGGCGCGCGCGCCCTTGTTCGAAGCGGGGCTGCTGTTGCAGGCCTCTGGCGAGCTATCCACGGCTGAGCGTTTCTGGACCCATTTGACCGAACAACTCGTGCCCGATGACGTCGCCCTGTTGGGCCAAGCCGCCATCGACGTGGGCCGGCCGCATCTCGCCGTGATGATCGGCAAACGCGCGGCGCAGCGCGGGCTGGAAGTGCCTGCGCCCTATTACCCGCTGCACGCCCTTGCCGAGAGAGACCTGCCGATGGCGACCGAGATGACCCTCGCGATCGCCCGCCGCGAAAGCGAGTTTGATCCGGACGTGCAAAGCGGCGTTGGCGCGCGGGGGTTGATGCAGATCATGCCTGCCACGGCCAAAGACGTGGCGCGCGATCTGGGCATCTCAAGCCAGCATACGACAGATCGGCTGACCGCCGATCCCGTCTACAACGCACGTCTGGGGGCCACTTACCTGTCGCAAATGGCGGGGCAGTTTGATGGCAATGTCGCGATGATGTCAGCCGCCTATAACGCCGGGCCAAGCCGTCCGCGCCGCTGGATGGCGACCTATGGCGACCCGCGCAAAGGCGAGATCGACATCGTCGATTGGATAGAAATGATCCCGTTCCGCGAAACCCAGAACTACGTGATGCGCGTAACCGAAAGCCTGCCCGTCTATCGCGCGCGCCTGGGAAAAGACCCGTTGCCGATCCCCTTTAGCGAGGAATTAACCGGGTCGACGCTGAAGGCGTTCGCGCCATAGGGTAAAAAGCCCCGCAGCCACAATCATGCCTGCGCCCAGCACAACGCTTGGGCGCAGCACCTCGTTAAAGGCCGACAGGCCGATGATCACAGTGAAGATCAGCTGGGTATAGGCGAAGGGTTGCACAGCGCTCGCCTCGGCAACCTCATAACACCGGATCAGCAGCCAATGGCCCGTGACCCCGGTGATGCACAGCGTGCCCATCAGCAGCCAGTTGCCCGGCGTCATCGGCTCCCAGAACCAGACGCCCACGGCAGTCATCACCACCGCGCCGGTCACCCCGGTCCAAAAGAAACTCGTCGCCGTGTTATCGCGCCGCGCGACGTAGCGTGTCAGCAACCCGTAGACGGCAAACATTCCCGCCCCTGCCAGCGGGATCGCGGCGGCAGGGTCCACAACCCGAAGCCCCGGTTGCAGGATCACAAGCACACCGATGAAGCCCACACCAATCGCCGCCCAACGCCGCCAGCCGACCTTTTCGCCCAAGATCGGCCCCGACAGCGCTGCCACCAGCAGCGGATAGCAGGTAAAGACGGCATGGCTTTCGACCAGCCCAAGGATCGTGAAGCCAAGCACCATTGTGCAAATTTGCGCCGACAACAGCACGCCGCGCAGGATTTGCACCGCAGGCTGGGTGGTGGCGGCGGCTTTTCGGATGCCGCCCGCTTTGCGCAGCGCCAGCGCGATAACGAAAGCGGCGAAGAACCAATAGCGGATCATCACCACCATCAGCACGTTGTAATTTTCAGCCAAATGACGTGACAGCCCATCTTGGACGGCAAAGACCATCGTCGTGGCGACCATCAGCATAATGCCGAGCGGGATGTTGTTGGACTGGCTCATAGCGGCATTTGCGCCCGGGTCATGTGGCGCTTGCGGCCATAACCGGGGATGCGGGTGACCTCGAAACCGCCAGCGCTGAGCGCGCGGCGGACGAAGCCAGCGGCGGTATAGGTCGCGGCGGTGCCACCGGGCGCGGTGTGGCGGGCAACCTCGGCCATCAGATCATCGCCCCACAGTTCGGGGTTCTTGGCCGGGGAAAATCCGTCAAGAAACCACGCATCGGCCCGCCCCTGCCATGTGGGAAGGGTCTCTCGCGCATCGCCGATGATGATCTCTGCCCGCAAACCCGGCAGTTCAAACACGCCGCCCGTCCCATTCCACGCCGCTGTCAGCCCATCGCGCCGCCCGTCGAGCGCGGGGAAGGCCGCATGGGCCTGTGCCATATCTTCGGGGCGCATCGGGTAGGCTTCGAAACTGGTGAAATGCAGGGGCCCCTCATGGCCCGCCTGCATCCAAGCATCCCATGCCAACAGCAGGTTCAGCCCGGTGCCGAAGCCCAGCTCTGCAATATGAAAACCGGGGCGATAACGCTCGGGCAGATCATTGCCCGCCAGAAAGACATAGGCGGTCTCCGCCGCGCCATCTTCGAGGCTGAAGTAGGGGTCATCAAACTGGGTCGAGACCGGCACGTGGCCCTCTCGCCAGCTGATCTGGGCATTCTGGTCTGGCACGGTACGTCCTGCTAGAGGGGGAGTGAAGTCGCGCAGACACTGCGCAAGCTGGCGGGGAATGGCAATGGTGGATGTAACCGTAAGAGGAGCCGGGATTTTCGGCCTTTCAGTGGCTTGGGCCTGCGTATTGCGCGGTGCATCGGTGCGAGTGGTAGACCCTGCCGGGCCAGCAGCAGGCGCGTCGGGCGGGATCGTCGGCGCACTTGCCCCGCATGTGCCAGAGAATTGGAACGCCAAGAAAGCGTTTCAGCTCGAAAGCCTGCTCAGCGCTGAAGCGTTTTGGGACGAGGTTGCGGCCACAGGTGGCGGTGCGCCGGGGTATATCCGCAGCGGGCGTCTGCAGCCTGTCGCGGATGAAGCGGCGCTGGCCCTCGCCCGACAGCGGGAAGCCACGGCGGCGGCGCTTTGGCAAGGCCGCGCGCGGTGGGAGGTTATCCGCGCCGAGGATAGCGATTGGGCCCCCGCAAGCCCCACCGGCTGGCTGATCCGCGACACGCTGAGTGCACTCGTCCACCCGCGCCACGGCTGCAACGCACTGCTCGCCGCATTGGCGGCAAAGGGCGTCGAGATTATCAGCGAAGCCCCGGATCAAGGCAAAGTCCTTTGGGCCACGGGCGTGGCTGGGCTGGAGGCGCTCAACACAGGTCACCCACGTCTGGTCGGCGCAGGCATCAAGGGGCAAGCCGCGCTGTTGCAACTAGACCAAGGCGGCGCGGCGCAACTCTTTGCCGATGGGGTCCATGTCATCCCGCATCTTGACGGCACGGTCGCCGTAGGCGGCACAACCGAGCGAGACTATGACAGTCCAGACAGCACCGATGCGCAGCTAGATGCGGTGATCGCCAAGGCCCGTGCGGCTGTGCCTGCCTTGCAGGACGCGCCGGTGATCGAACGCTGGGCCGGGCTGCGCCCCCGCAGCCGCAGCCGCGCTCCGATGCTGGGCGCATGGCCGGGCAATCCGGGGCATTATATCGCCAATGGTGGCTTTAAGATCGGTTTCGGCATGGCGCCCAAAGTGGCGCAGGTGATGGCCGATCTGCTTCTCGAAGGGCGCGACACGATCCCCAATGGGTTCCGGGTCAGCGATAACCTTTGAGGCGACGAAAAACCCCGGCCACTGGCCGGGGTTCACTGTCATTTCCAAAGCGCCGTAGCTTAGCGCGCGTTGGGGAGGATCACGATCTCGACCCGACGGTTCTGAGACTTACCTGCAGCACTCAGGTTGCTCGCAACCGGCTGGCTCTCGCCGCGACCGAATGTCTGCAAACGCTGCTGCGGCACGCCGTTAGACAGCAGGATATTACCCACGGCCTGCGCCCGACGCTCGGAAAGCTGCTGGTTGTAAGCGGCTTCGCCATCGCTGTCGGTGTGGCCAACAACCTGCAGAGTGGAGTTCTGGTAGATGTTCACGTTCTGCGCCAATGCGGCCAGATCGTCACGCAGACCAGGGGCAACGCTCGTGCTGTCTGTCGCGAACAGGATGTCCTGCGGCAGGGTCACGATCAGACGGTCGCCGGTGTTGGTGATCACCACACGGCTGTCCATCGCGGCGCGCAGCTCGGCCTCTTGTTTGTCGAGCGAGTAACCAACGCCCGCACCAATCGCGCCACCGACCAATGCGCCCTTCACGGCCGCTTCGGTACGGTTGCCATCGCCTTTTGACAGCGCACCAGCAAGGGCCCCGACGCCCGCACCGATCAAAGCGCCGTTCTTAGTCCGCTGGTTGGGGTCACCATTGCCGGGCTGCAGTGGCTGCGTACACGCACCCAGTGTCATCGCGCCGGCCAGAGCGGCGGCCAAAGTCATCTTCGAAGAAATCATGTCTACTGCCTTCATGTTTGCGGGCCCCGTTCGGGCGGGGCATCTGAACGTGAACGCTATATAGTCGCTCAAGGTTCCCGCGAACATTACATATAACGGCTGTTCGGCAGAAACCCGCCCAGATTAGCTGATCTACGCCTCTGCCCGCGCGGCTTCGAACGCCAACATGGCGCGCTTTACCGGCAGCCCCCAATGGTAGCCGCCCAAGCCGCCGCTCTTGCGTAACGCGCGGTGACAAGGGATGAGCCAACTCACCGGGTTGCGCCCAACGGCGGTGCCCACGGCGCGGACCGCACGCGGGCTGCCGACCGTCTCGGCGATTTCGGAATAGGTGGTTACCTGCCCCGAGGGGATGCTCAGCAGCGCCTCCCAGACCTTGATCTGAAACGGAGCGCCAATAAGGTAAAGCGGCGCTCTGGCATCTGCGTCTTTTTGCATCCCAAAAGCAGTGTCGACCCAAGGGCGCAGGCGCACAGGCGCCTCGACAAAATCGGCCAAGGGCCAGCGGCTGCAAAGATCAGCCATCGCCGCGTCCTCTCCTACTTCGGATGACAACGCCAATCCACAGATGCCTTTGTCGGTGCCCATCACCAGCGTCGGGCCAAAGGGGCTGTCGAACCACCCCCAATAGATCGTGAGCCCTGCGCCTTTGCGGGCAAACTCACCGGGGCTCATCGCCTCCCAGCGCAGGAAGAGGTCATGCAAACGTCCGCTGCCTGACAGACCCAACTCATGCGCCGCCGCCAGCGTCGTGAAATGATCGCGCAGCATCAGCTTGGCTTGATCCAGCATCAAATACTGCTGGTAGCGCTTGGGCGAGACGCCCACCCAGCGCGAAAACAGCCGTTGGAAATGCGCCGCAGACATGCCCATCTCGCCCGCGATCCAATCCAGTTGCTTTGGGTCTTCGGCCTCATCAATCAGGGCGATGGCGCGGCGCATCACTTGATAGTGGTAGCCCTGATCTTCGGGTGCGGGGGATATGTCTGTGATCTGTGTCATGGCTTGAAGATACGCGCACCCCTGCCCCCGCGCGACCCGTTTCTTGCGCCAACGTAAAGCAAGCCCCGCCCCTGCTTGCCCTGCCGCGTCATTCATCGCATACCCACGCCCATGGCCCGCCAACTAGATTACCATACCATCCGCGAGATTTTCGCACGCTTCCAGCAGGCCGAGCCTGAGCCCAAGGGCGAGCTGGAGCATGTAAACGTCTATACACTGGTCGTCGCCGTGGCGCTGAGCGCGCAATCGACCGACGCAGGCGTGAACAAGGCTACACGCGAGTTGTTCCAAATCGCCGACACCCCGCAGAAGATGCTCGATCTGGGGGTCGACGGGGTAATTGACCACATCAAGACCATCGGCCTTTATCGCCAGAAGGCAAAGAACGTCATCAAGCTGAGCCAGATCCTCGTCGATGAGTATGACGGCGAAGTACCCAATTCCCGCGCGGCGTTGCAATCGCTGCCGGGGGTGGGCCGCAAGACGGCGAATGTCGTACTCAACATGTGGTGGGAACAGCCCGCGCAGGCCGTCGACACCCATATCTTTCGCGTCGGCAACCGCACCGGCATCGCACCGGGCAAGACGGTGGATGCGGTGGAACGCGCCGTTGAGGACAACATCCCCGCTGATTTTCAGCGCCATGCCCACCACTGGCTGATCCTGCATGGCCGCTATCATTGCAAGGCACGCAAACCGCTGTGCCGCACCTGTATCATCCGAGACCTGTGCCAATACGAGGACAAGACAGAATGACCCAATACGAAGTGGTTGGCATCGGCAACGCCGTCGTCGACGTGATCTCCCATGCTGATGACGCATTCCTTACCGGCAACGGCATCGAAAAAGGCATCATGCAGTTGATTGAACGTGACCGCGCCGAAGACCTTTATGCCGCGATGCAGGACCGTTTGCAGACCCCCGGCGGATCGGTCGCTAATACTGTTGCAGGCGCGGGCGCGCTGGGGCTGAAGACTGCATTCATTGGCCGGGTGCGTGATGATGAGTTGGGCCAGTTCTATGCCAAGGCGATGACCGACATCGGCATCGATTTCGTGAATGCCCCAGTGGCAGAGGGTGAAAACCCAACCTCGCGCTGCATGATCTTTGTCACGCCGGATGGGGAGCGCTCGCTGAATACCTATCTTGGGATCTCCACCGGGCTCACCTCAGACGATGTGCCGCAATCGGTGACCTCAAAGGCCAAGCTGATGTTCCTCGAAGGATATCTCTTTGACCATGATGCCGGCAAAACCGCCTTCCGCGAAGCCGCGCGCGCAGCCTCTGCTGGCGGCGGCATGGCGGGCATCGCTATTTCCGATCCCTTCTGCGTCGAACGCCACCGGGACGACTTTCTTGATTTGATCGAAAATGATCTGGGCTATGTCATCGGCAATGAAGCCGAAATCCGCGCCCTGTGGGAAACAGACGATACCGAAGTGGCATTGGCCAAGACCGCCGATATTTGTCCGCTGGTGGTCTGCACCCGTTCTGGCGACGGGGTTACGCTGATCCGCGGCGAAGAGCGTGTCGATGTGCCGGTTGAGAAAGTCGTGCCAGTCGATGCCACCGGCGCAGGCGATCAGTTTGCGGCAGGGTTCCTCTATGGCCTAGCCACGGGCCGCGATCTGGAAACCTGTGGGCGCATGGGCAACATCTGCGCGGGCGAAGTCATCCGGCATATCGGCCCCCGCCCCCAGACCGACATCATGGCCCTGTTCAAAGCCGAAGGCTTGGTCTGATGATCGAAAGCGGCTTTCACGATGTCGCCCCCGGCAAACTGGCCGTGGTGGTGACGCATCTTGAGATGCACGCCAAACCCGCCCTTAGCGAAGTGCCCTTGCCCGAAGGTGTTACCTTTCGGCAGGTCACCCCGTCGCCCGACTGGTTCCGCGATATCTTTCGCCGGGTGGGAACAGATTGGCTGTGGTACGGGCGACTAAAGCTAGATGACGCGGCCCTCACCGCGCTCTTGCAAGACCCTGCGCGGGACTTCTACACGCTGATGCGCGATGGCAAAGACGAGGCTTTGCTGGAGCTAAATTTCCCAAAAGACGGCAGCTGCGAATTGGCCTATTTCGGGCTGACCTCTGCGCTGATCGGCAGTGGGTCGGGCCGGTATCTGATGAACCAAGCGATTACGCTGGCATGGGAAAAGCCGATTACCCGGCTGCATCTGCACACCTGCACCAATGACAGCCCGCAGGCGCTCGGCTTCTACGTGCGCTCGGGGTTCACCCCCTTTCGCCGTCAGGTCGAGGTTGACGATGATCCCCGCCTGACCGGCCTGTTGCCGCGCAATGCCGCGCCGCAGGTTCCTTTGATTGAGGGCTAAACCGCTACCGCCGGATCAGCGAACCGGCGTGCAGTCCGCCCCTTGGAAACACGCGATCACCTTGTCGACCATCGCGGGCTTGGGCGATCCAAAGAGGTCGCCGCCGCAAGGGTTGCTCTCAAGCATATAGGCGCCATCGGCACCGCGTTCGAGAAAGGCCAGAACGTCGCCCTCTTCGGCAGAGCCGCACCACGGGCCGTAGCACAGGACGTTCAGCATCAGTGGCTGTTCAAAGGGCACGTCAAAGCCCCCCTCGGAAAGCGCCTTGCCGCTGATTTTGGCCGAGATCGGCGTCTCTTCGGGCGGGTTGATCGCGACGGTGCCGCCTTTTGGCAAGACGCTGGCATCAAAGGTCAGACGCCCCTGCACCACGACGTAGCTCTCTTCGGCCTTGGCCGCCCGCTGATAGGTCGCCTCAACCGAGTGAGGCAGACAACTAAGCGCAAGTGCGGGCAGCGGGGCCATGGTGGCGAGAGCGCAGGCAATGGTCCGTATCATAACTTCTCCTCAAACTCTTTAAGAACCGCCGCATAGACCGCGCGTTTGAACGGTACGATGTTCGCGACCAGTTGATCTGCGGGCATCCAGCACCATTCCGAGAACTCAGGCTCAGCGGTGGCGATATTCACCTGAGCGTCCTGCCCAAGAAAACGCATGAGGAACCATTTCTGTTCCTGCCCCCGATACCGCCCCTTCCAGATGTTGGGCACCAGTTCATGCGGCAGGTCGTAGGGCAGCCAGCTTGAGGTCTCGGCCTCGACCTCTACCAGATCGCGGGGGATGCCGGTCTCTTCCTCCAACTCGCGCAGGGCCGCATCACGTGCAGCCTCTCCCTTATCCACCCCGCCTTGGGGCATCTGCCACGCATCCTGATTCCGGTCGCGCCGCTGGCCGACAAAGACTTTGCCATCGGCGTTCACCAACATGACGCCGACGCAAGGGCGGTAGGGCAGTTTGGCAATCTCTTCGGGGGTCATGATAGTATCTTCTCCATTTCAAAGCGGTCCAGATATTCACCCGACCGCGCGACGCGCTCTGCCGCGATAACACGAAAGCCCATCGCCTCAAAGACAGGGCGCGCCATGAGGCTAGCGTGGGTGTAGAGGCGGGGCTCGCCTGTTTCGTAAGAGGTCCGTTCAACCTGCCCATAAAGCGCGCGAAAAACACCCTGACCCTGCGCAGAGGCGGCGATAAAGGCCAAGTCGATATAGCCTCCCGCATACGCGATGAAGCCGAGGACCCGCCCCGCCCGTTCGGCCACTATGACCTGCTGTTCGGTTAACTTGGCCGACCACAGCGGCCCCTGCGGGGGCGCAGGAAGCCATCCGGCCCGTTCCGCCGTGCTATAAACGCTTGGGCCGTGGTGGATTGCATCGAACATCACCTGCCCCAATGCGTCATGATCCGCCGCCACCGCCCTGCGCAGCTCTACCTTTGCCGGCTCCATCTGACACCTTTTCCTTGCCCCACCGTGAGCATCCCACTTGACGCGGCGTTTCTCGTGACTTGCTGAACCATTTCCGATGGTGTCACAGTGACCCAGCCCACCCAGAAAGGTAAAGCCATGTCCGATTATCCCCACCTGCTTGCCCCGCTCGACCTTGGTTTCACCACCCTGAAAAACCGGCTGCTGATGGGGTCGATGCACACCGGGCTGGAAGAGACACAGGACTGGAACCGCGTGGCAGAGTTCTACGCCACCCGCGCACGGGGCGATGTGGGGCTGATGGTGACGGGCGGCATTGGGCCGAACCCCGAAGGCTCCGTCGCCCATGGCGCGGCAATGATGGTCAGCCAAAAGGACGTGGACAACCACAGCATCATCACGCAGCGCGTGCATGAGGCGGGTGGCAAGATTGCGATGCAAATCCTGCACGCGGGCCGCTATGCCTTCTCACCTGATTGCGTGGCCCCAAGCGCGATAAAATCCCCGATTTCGATGTTCGCACCCAAGGAACTGGACGAAGAAGGCATCGAGAAACAGATCGCCGACATCGCCGCCTGCGCCTTGCGCGCCCGTGAGGCAGGCTATGACGGAGTCGAGATCATGGGGTCAGAGGGGTATTTCCTGAACCAGTTCCTCGTCACCCAGACCAACAAGCGCACCGACCGCTGGGGCGGATCATATGAAAACCGCATGCGCCTGCCGATCGAAGTGGTGCGCCGCGTGCGCGAGACCGTGGGCGAAGATTTCATCCTGATCTACCGTCTGTCGATGATTGACCTGATCCCAAACGGCTCGACCTTTGAGGAGGTCGTTCAACTGGCACAGGAAATCGAAAAAGCCGGGGCCACGATCATCAACACCGGCATCGGCTGGCACGAGGCGCGCATCCCGACGATTGCCACCTCCGTCCCCCGCGCGGCCTTTGCTTGGGTCACGAAAAAGCTGATGGGTAAGGTCGGCATCCCGCTGATCACCTCGAACCGCATCAACACGCCTGAGGTGGCCGAAGAGGTGCTGGCGACAGGCTGCGCCGATATGGTGTCCCTCGCCCGCCCGATGTTGGCAGACGCCGACTTCCTCGCCAAAGCCAAGGCGGGCAAGGCCGACCAGATCGCGCCCTGCATCGCTTGCAACCAAGCCTGTCTGGATCACACCTTTGGCGGCAAAATCTCTACCTGCCTCGTGAACCCCCGCGCCTGCTATGAAACGGAACTGCGGATCGAACCGGTGGCGGCGGCGAAAACCGTCGCAGTCGTCGGCGCGGGACCAGCGGGCCTGTCCGCTGCAATCACAGCCGCAGAGCGCGGCCACAAGGTCACCCTGATGGACCGCGCCTCCGAGATCGGCGGACAGCTTAACCTCGCCAAACAAGTCGCGGGCAAAGAAGAATTCTGGGGCTTGGTCGATTGGTATCGCACCATGCTGGCGACACAGGGCGTGACCGTGCAGCTGGAAACCGAAGCCACCGCCGACGCGCTGAGCGGCTTTGATGAGGTTATCATCGCCACGGGCGTTGTGCCGCGTGACCCGCAAATTCCCGGTCAAGACGGCAGCAATGTCGTCAGCTACATTGACGTGCTGAACGGCACCGCCAAGGTCGGCCATCGTGTCGCTGTGATCGGCGCGGGTGGGATCGGCTTTGACGTCTCCGAACACCTTGTCCACGACGGCGAAAGCAGCACGCTGAACCTGCCCGAGTGGATGCGCGAATGGGGTGTGACCGATCCCGGCGAACACCGCAGCGGCCTTGCGCCCGAAGGCCCGCAACCGCCCGCCCCTGCGCGCCAGATCACCATGCTGCAGCGCAAGACCAGCAAACCCGGCAAAGGCTTGGGCAAAACGACAGGCTGGATCCACCGTGCTTCGCTTACCATGCGCAATGTGCAGATGATCGCCGGGGTGAATTACGAAAAGATCGACGATTCCGGGCTGCACATCTCTTTTGGCGAGGCACGAGAGAAGCCCACGCTGATCGAAGCAGACACCATCGTGCTCTGCGCCGGGCAACTCTCTGACCGCAGTCTTGCCGACACGCTGGAAGCGCGCGGTGTCACCTGCCACGTCATCGGCGGCGCGGATGTGGCGGCAGAGTTGGACGCGAAACGCGCGATCAACCAAGGCACGCGATTGGCTGCCGCGCTTTGACCCCCTGTTGCGCGCGCCCTTGCACCCGGCTCGCGCAATCCGCTAAATCGCCGGACTGCTTTGACCTGCCCATAGGTGACTATGCCCATCTGCGTCTTCGACATATATAACGACGGCACCGCGCAGGTGCCCGAAGACGACGGCCTGACCGGGCCGGGGCGCTACCGTTGGTGGCATTATGACCTGTCCGACCCGGCGCTGGAGCCGTGGCTTGCCACACATCTGCCCGCGATCCCCGCGGGCGCGTTGCTGCAACCTGAGACCCGCCCGCGCTGCGATGAGTACGAAGACGGGCTGATCCTGAACCTGCGCGGCATCAACCTGAACGAAGGACAGCAAGCCGATCAGATGGTCTCGATCCGCATGTGGGTGACGGATGCTGTGGTCATCACCGTACGGATGCGCCGGGTCTTTGCCATTGATGAGCTGCGCACACTGGCCACCGAGAACAATGCCCCGCGCCAGCCCTCGGCCTTTCTTGAGGCGCTGGTCTCAAGACTGACCGCGCGGGTCCAGACCGAGGTCGCCCGGCTTGCCGACCGTACCGCATTCTATGAGACCGACCTCGAAGACCTCAGCACCCTACCGCCCAAGGACCTGCCCGTCACCCGCCGCAGCACGATCAAACTAGAACGCTACCTCGCGCCGCAGCGCAGCGCGCTTGAGCGGCTGGCGGAACTGGATTTGCCGTTGGTGCCAGAGGTTGATTCGATGAAGCTGCGAGAGTTGGCCAACCGCACCGCCATCGTGGTGGAGGAGCTTGACGCGCTGCAAGAACGCATCGTCACCGTACAGGACGAACACGATAATCAGGTCGCCCAACGCCAAGCGCGGCACGGTTATGTCCTGTCCATCGCGGCGGCGGTCTTTCTGCCCTTGGGGTTTCTCACCGGGCTTTTTGGTGTGAACGTTGGGGGGATGCCGGGCGTGGATGATCCGCGCGCCTTTGCCATCCTTTGTCTCGCTATGGTGGGGCTTGCCGCGATCATGCTGGCGATCTTAAAGTGGCTCCGCTGGCTATAGTCCCCTCGGAAACAGACTGTTCCGCCGTTTCCATGCCATGAACGATCCCTGCAAAGACCATGAGACTGTCTTGCCTCTGCCCCGTTCCTGCCCGAATTGCCGCCCATATCTGATCCCAACAAGATTAATGCGAAGGGACAGGCAATGGACCGCCTTACGGAAATGGAAGCGTTTGCCACAGTAGTAGATCAGGGCGGTTTTACCGATGCCGCCAAGAAGATGGGGATCTCGAAATCCGCTGTCTCGAAACATGTGTCGTCACTCGAAGCCCGCCTCGGCGCGCGTCTGCTGAACCGCACCACCCGGCGCGTATCGCCGACGGAAATTGGCCTTGCCTACTACGACCGTGCCCGCCGGGTCTTGAATGATGCAGGCGAAGCCGATGCACTGGTAACGTCGATGCAATCGGCGCCCTCGGGCCTGTTGCGCATCTCGGTGGCGACGGATTTTGGTGTTAATCATCTGTCCCCTGCGCTGTCAGAGTTCCTTTCGGACTTCCCCGACATCACGGTGAACATGGTTCTTAACAACCGCTATGTTGAACTGATCTCAGAAGGTTTCGACATGGCCGTGCGCATCGGAGAGTTGGAAGACAGCACCCTGCGCGCCCGCAAGTTGACCGAGACCACCAAGCGGATGATCGCCAGCCCCAAGTATTTCGAACAATACGGACGGCCGGAAAAGATCGATGATCTGAACAATCACAAGCTGCTGCATTACTCGAACCAATCGTCGGGTAATGTCTGGAAACTGACTGCCCCCTCGGGTGAGAAGCGTCAGGTGCGCACGGCCGGTTGGCTGTCGGTGAATGACGGGCAAAGCCTGCTCAATGCCGCCATCTCGGGGCTGGGCATCGCTTACCTTCCCAGCTTTCTCTATGCCGATGCGATGGAAAAGGGCTTGGTCGAAGACGCGATCCCCGAACTGCCGCTGGAAACTCAAGGCATCTATGCCGTCTACCCGCCGGGGCGCTTCACCCAGCCCAAGGTCCGCGCCTTTATCGACTTTTTGGTGCATGAGTTTGCCGAGAAAGGTCCGACCGTCTGGTAAGCGGCAAAACAAAACACACTGAACAAGCGGCCCCCACACGAGGGCCGCTTTTCTATTCCGCGGCAGCGCGCTATCTGTCCCGCCATGAATACTATGCGTGACACCTACGCCCAGCTTGTTGCCGAGGGCAAACTGCAATCCGATCCGGCCCAAGAGGCGGTGATGGAGGAGTTTGACCGCATCCGCGATGCGCTCGCCAAACCCGTCAAGAAGGGCCTATTTCGAAAAGCGCCCGAGCCGCCCAAGGGGCTGTACCTCTGGGGTGGCGTTGGGCGCGGCAAATCGATGCTGATGGATATGTTCGTGGCGCATCTGCCTGATATCCCGGCGCGGCGGGTGCATTTCCACGCTTTCATGCAGGAAATCCACAACGCCATGCACGAAGTCCGCAAGACCGGCGTGGACGATGCCATTGCCCCGGTGGCCCGCGATGTGGCCGACGACGTACGCCTGCTGGCCTTCGACGAAATGCAGATCACCGACATTACGGACGCGATGATCGTGGGCCGCCTGTTTGAGGCGCTCTTCGCTGCGGGCGTCGTGGTCGTGACCACATCGAACCGCCTGCCTGATGACTTGTATAAAAACGGCATCAACCGCGAAGTCTTTGTACCCTTCATTGAGCAGATCAAAGAGCGGATGGTGGTGCATGAATTGGTCAGCCCGACTGACTACCGCCAAGACCGACTTGCGGGCTCGCAGGTTTATTTCACCCCGGTGAACGCCGAAAGCCGCGCTGCGATGGATGCGGTTTGGGACGATCTGGCAGGCACCGAAGGCGAGCCGCTGACGCTGCATGTAAAGGGCCGCGAAGTGGTGGTTCCTGCGTTTCACAATGGCATGGCCCGTGCGGGGTTCCATGCGCTTTGCGGCAGACCCTTGGGCGCTGCGGATTACCTTGCGCTGGCGCAAAACGTGCGGGTGCTGCTGCTGGACAACATTCCCAGCCTTGGCCGATCAAACTTTAACGAGGCAAAACGCTTCGTCACCCTGATTGATGCGCTTTATGAGGCGAAGGTCCGGCTGATCTGTTCCGCGGCTGCCGCGCCTGAAATGCTTTACCTCGAAGGCGAAGGCACCTTTGAATTTGAGCGTACCGCCTCACGACTGCGCGAAATGCAAAGTGACGATTGGGGGCGTTAACCGCCCGCCATCACCAGATCAAGAATCGCTGATCGACTGCATATGCAAGTCATTGCCCTGCAAAATAGGGTGATAAGGCCGCTCGACCTCATAAAGCCACCACAGGCCGCCAGCGATAATCGCGACACCTATGGCCATGAAGATAAATTGATATTTCCGTGCACCGTCCTGATCGTGACGCGCCGGTTGGATAAAATTGCGCATGGGACACCTCGGTCAAATTCGAAAGGAAAGACTTCCTCAGACCAAGGTACACCACATCTGCACCGCACAGCAGCGGGGCACCCAAATATGGTTAATTAGACGCTTTCCCGCAACACGCTACCGGCAAGGTAGAGTGAGCCACAGATCAACACACGCGCATGGGGTTCGCGGGCGATAATTGCCTCCAAAGCGGCAGTAACACTCTCGGCTTCGGCGGCCTCAAACCCCACCTCTCGCGCCGCTTTCGCCGTCGCTTGGGCGGGCAAAGTTGCCGCCTCTCCGGGAATGGAAACAGCGGTGAGGCTTGCGGCCTCGGCGGCCAAGGGGCGCAGGTATCCGGCGATGTCTTTGGTGTTCAACATCCCACAGATCAGATGCGTCGGGCGCTTGGGCATTGCAGCCAGCGCCGCAGCCAAGGCCTGCCCTGCTGCGGGATTGTGTCCGCCATCCAGCCAAAGCTCTCCCTCGGGCGCTTTGCGTGCCAGCGGCCCAGCCGACAGCCGCTGCATCCGCGCAGGCCATTGCGCCTGCGTCACGGCAGCCTCGCAAGCGTCAGCCGCAATACCAAGCTGCCGCAGCGCCGCCAGTGCTGCGCCTGCGTTCATGATTTGGTGATCGCCCAGCAGGTTGGGGCGCGGCAGATCGAGCAGACCGGTCTCATCTTGATAAACCATCCGCCCGGCCTCTGGCCCGACGTGCCATTGCTGCCCATAGGCCAAAAGCGGCGCGCCGAGTTTGGCGGCGCGGTCTTCGATAACCTCAAGCGCGGCCTCTTCTTGTGGGCCAACCACACAGGGCACAAGGCGTTTGATAATGCCGGCCTTCTCGCCCGCAATCTCCGCCAGTGTTTCGCCCAAATACTGCTGGTGATCGACTGAAACCGGGGTGATGACTGTCAGCACCGGATCAATCACATTGGTTGCATCCAAGCGCCCGCCGAGCCCCACTTCCAGCAGCGTGAAATCTGCTTTGCTGCGCGAAAAGGCGAGGATCGCGGCGCAGGTGGTGATCTCGAAATAGGTGATCTCTTCGCCACCGTTGGCGGCGTGGCACTCGTCCAGCACGGCGGCCAGATCGGGTTCGGAAATCAGCTCTCCGGCCACTCGGATACGCTCATGAAAGCGCGCCAAATGCGGCGAGGTATAGGCGTGGACCGTTTTGCCCGCTGCCTCTAGCCCCGCGCGGATCATCGCTTGGGTCGACCCCTTGCCATTGGTGCCCGCAATATGGATCACCGGCGGCAGGTCGTTTTGGGGATTGCCCAACGCCTCTAGCAGCCGCCACATCCGGTCCAGCGTCAGATCGATGATCTTTGGATGCAGCGCCATCATCCGTTCAAGGATGACGTCCGATGAAGGCGTGCTCATTTCTTTTTAGGCGTGTCGGCGGGAAGGTCCGCGGCCGCCTGAACGGCAGCAGCCGCCTCGGCCACTTCCACTTCTGCGGGCGCGGGCAGATCGCCACGCACAGCAGGGGTCAGCCCCAGCAACATCCGCGTAATGGTGATCAACTCATCACGCATCTCGGTCCGCTTGGTCACGCGGTCGAGCATGCCGTGATCAAGCAGATATTCAGCACGCTGGAAGCCCTCGGGCAGCTTTTCGCGGATCGTTTGCTCGATGACACGCGGGCCGGCAAAACAAATCAGCGCATTCGGCTCAGCGATATGCACGTCGCCCAGCATCGCATAGGACGCGGTGACGCCGCCCGTCGTTGGGTGGGTCAGTACGACGATATAGGGCAGCCCGGCCTCTTTCAGCATCTGCACGGCCACGGTCGTGCGCGGCATTTGCATCAGGCTGAGGATACCCTCCTGCATTCGCGCGCCACCGGCGGCGGAGAAAAGCACCAGCGGACGTTTCAGCTTCACGGCTTCTTCTGCAGCGGCGATGATCGCATTGCCGACATACATGCCCATGGAACCGCCCATGAAGGAGAAATCCTGCGCACAGGCAACGATCGGCGTGCGGCCCATCTCGCCTGTGACGACCAGCATGGCTTCATGCTCGCCCGTCTGCTTTTGCGCGGCTTTCATCCGGTCGGGATAGCGCTTCTGGTCTTTGAAATGCAGCGGATCGGGCGTCGGTGCAGGCACCTTCACCTCGGTAAAGATACCGCCGTCAAACAGCGCCTTGAACCGCTCACGCGGGCTGATGTGCATGTGGTGGCCGCAGTTGGTGCAGACATTCAGATTGTCCGACAGTTCGCGGTGAAACAGCATGGTGCCGCATTCATTGCACTTGGTCCACAGGTTGTCCGGTGTCTCGCGGCGCGAGAAAATCGAGTTGATACGCGGACGGACGTAGTTTGTGATCCAGTTCATTGGCAGGCCTCTGCTGTGGTTCCGTTCCAGATAATCCCCGCATGGGGAAATTGCAATCAGCGGCGTATCGCCAGCCGCGCCGCCAACCACGAGACCAGCATAAGCGCGAAATCCACCGGCAACCATGTGCGCAACGCTGCCGCGTCATCCATCGAGAAGGGCGTAAGATAAAGCGCCAGCCCCGAAAGGTCATCCGGCAGAGAGACAATGAGAATGGCCGAGACATTGTTCCAAAGATGCACCGCGATGGCAGGGCCAAGCGAGCCGGACCGCGCTGTGAGGTCCGCCATCAATATGCCAAACACCCCCGCCCAAAGCGCAACCATCAGCGCATTCTCCCCCGCCTCGGCAGGCAGGTAGTGACCAAGCGCGAAGAGCGCCGAGGGCAGCACCATCCAAATGAGCGGAGACTTAAACCGCGCCGCCAGTTGTTGCTGCACATAGCCGCGAAAAACGATCTCTTCGGCGCTGACTTGCACCAGCACGGCCAGCAACGACAGCGGCAAGAGCAGCAGCCAGCGGTTCAGGGGAAGGTTTGGCGTCAGTTCACCGCCCATGTCCCATGGCGGCAGGATCAGAAGCACCGCCCCAAGGGCCAGCATGGCGATAGACACCGCGCGAAAACTTGGCCAAAGCCGCCCCGGCACGCCCAATAGGCGGCTCGCATTGCGCCGATGCACCACCCGCACGGTCACACCAACGGCCATCGCCATGGTCCCAAAGCTGAACAGCAACAGATACATGGCCTGCGGCGTGGCGCCTTTGAGCAGGTTGCCATGCAGCGACGTGGCTCCCGGCCCCGCGAAGGCATAGACCGTCTGAAAGTAAAACTCGTTCAGCGCGACATAGGCCACCACCGCCACGAACAACCCCAAGAAAAACCGCCAAAGCGCCGAGGACGGGCGCGCAGGCGCGACAAAGGCCGCATGGGCGCTGTAATCGGGCCGCCACTTCATGAGCGGCGCAGGTCGGATCGGGGATGGTTCTTGCACATCATATGCCGGGCTTTCACGCTTGCGTGCGGGTCTAAACGACCGCGCCAGAAGGTCAGAACCTATGCCCTAACACGCTGCGATACAACAGTTCCCCCGCCTCATACGCGCCAAAGCCTTGCAGCACCGCCCCTGCCCCTCTATTCCGTTCAAGACGTTTCAAGGAGCCCACCGATGTCCACCACCCCACGCTTCGACAAATCCCGGCTGCCCAGCCGCCACGTGACCGAAGGCCCGGCCCGCGCGCCGCATCGGTCTTACTACTATGCCATGGGCATGACCGAGCAAGAGATTCACCAGCCGCTGGTGGGCGTCGCCACCTGCTGGAACGAAGCAGCGCCCTGCAACATCGCGCTGAGCCGTCAGGCGCAGGCCGTGAAGATCGGTGTGCATTCCGAACAGGGCACGCCGCGCGAGTTTACCACGATCACCGTCACCGATGGTATCGCGATGGGCCACGAGGGCATGCGCTCCTCGCTCGCGTCGCGCGAAGCGATTGCCGACACGGTTGAGCTGACCATGCGCGGCCACTGCTATGACGCCATCGTGGGCCTCGCGGGCTGCGACAAATCTCTGCCGGGGATGATGATGGCGATGCTGCGGTTGAACGTGCCGTCGGTCTTCCTCTATGGCGGGTCAATCCTGCCGGGCAAAGCACCTGCCGGGGCCGATGTGCCCGAGGATTTCGCCAGCCGCGATCTGACCGTGCAGGACATGTTCGAAGCGGTGGGCCGGTTCCAGAACGGCACCATGTCGCAAGCAGCCCTCGACGTGCTTGAGCGCGTGGCTTGCCCATCGGCGGGCGCTTGTGGCGGCCAGTTCACCGCCAATACAATGGCCTGCGTCTCCGAGGCGATCGGCCTCGCGCTGCCCAACTCGTCCGGCATGCCCGCGCCCTATGAGAGCCGCGACGCCTATGCCGAGGCCTCTGGCGCGGCGGTGATGAACCTGATCGAAAAGAACATCCGCGCCCGCGACATCTGCACCCGCGAAGCCTTTGAAAACGCAGCGCGCATCGTGGCCTGCACCGGCGGCTCGACCAACGCGGGCCTGCACCTGCCCGCCATGGCGCATGAAGCCGGGATCGAGTTCTACCTCGAAGACGTTTGCGAAATCTTCCGCGACACACCCTATTTCGTCGATATGAAACCGGGCGGCGCTTATGTGGCCAAAGATCTTTACGATGCGGGCGGCGTGCCGGTGGTGATGAATGAGTTGCGCAAAGCGGGCCTCATTCACGAAGACTGCATGACTGCCACCGGCTACTCCATGGGCGAAGTGCTCGATCAGGTTACCCGCGAAGCAGACGGCAAGGTGATCCACTCGGTCGCCAATCCGATCAGCAAGACCGGCGGTGTCGTGGGCCTCAAAGGCAACCTCGCCCCCGAAGGTGCCATCGTGAAAATCGCGGGCATGTCTGACGAAGACATCGTCTTCACCGGCCCGGCACTGGTGTTCGAATGTGAGCAAGACGCTTTCGAAGCCGTGCAAAACCGCGCCTATTCCGAAGGCGACGTTTTCGTCATCCGCAACGAAGGCCCCGCAGGCGGCCCCGGCATGCGCGAGATGCTGGCCACCACCGCCGCGCTTTCGGGTCAAGGCATGGGCAAGAAGGTGGCGCTGATCACCGATGGCCGCTTCTCGGGTGCGACACGTGGCTTCTGTGTGGGTCACGTTGGCCCCGAAGCGGCGCATGGCGGACCGATTGCGCTGCTGAAAAACGGCGACATGATCACCCTTGATGCGATCAAAGGTTCCATCAGCGTCGACCTGAGCGATGATGAGCTTGCCGAGCGCCGCAAGGGCTGGGCTGGCCCGCGTGCCACAAACTACCAAAGCGGCGCGCTGTGGAAATACGCCAAACTTGTCGGCCCTACCTACCTTGGTGCCGTGACACATCCGGGCGCTCAGGCCGAGACCCATGATTACATGGACCTCTAAAAGCCCCTTTGCGGCGCTTGCGTTGCTGACCCTGTCCGCCTGTGAGGGCGGTCAGGGTTTTTCCCGTGGCGGCAGCCCCGTGGCGGAAGAGAAACCTTTGCGCCAAGCCATCCTTGCCGATGGGGCGGTGCAGGTGGTTCCCCCGCAAGGTTATTGCATCGATCCCAAAAGCCTGAAAAGCCGTTTCGCCCTGATGGCCCGCTGCGACGCGCTTGGATTGCCCGATGTCGTGACCGCCGCGCCTTTGGGCATACTGACCCTCGCGTTGCTCAAAGCCGAACCCGGCGCGCCCCTGCCGACGCCGCAGCAAGTGGCCAAAGCCGCTGGTTTGACGCAGGTCCAAGAGACTAGCAGCCCCGATGGGGCAACGATTTTCGTCGCGCAAGGGCCGGTGCCCGCCGAAGGCATGTCAGGCCGCCACTGGCGCGGCACAGCGCGGATCGGCGGCCACATCGCCAGCGTCACCCTTTACGGCGCGCCGAAAAGCCGCGCAGTTTCGGAAGAGGGGCGCGAATTGGTGGCTGATTTGATCCAGCAAAGCCGCGCCAAAAGCGACGGCCTTAGCGCCGGTTCCTGACCGCCCTGTTGTTTCCAATTTGGCAACACTGCCCGCCCCCGGAAACAATCGCCGGGCTATTTATTTGAACGAAACCTTTGCCTTGCATAGACTGCGGGAAAACGAGAGGCGCAGGTCTATGATCAACTTCCGCAGCGGCTATCTGGAAGGCAGGCTCTATGCCCGCGCGCTGCACCGTTGGGCACAGGTTGCGCGCAAAGCGGCGACGGCTGACCTTGCCACACTGCGCCGCCAACGCAACCGCGCGCGCCTACTGCGCGCGCATCTGGACCGGCTGATTCATCGCGCCGACGGGCGATTGGCGCTGCCCGTGATCGGCGCCACTGGCTTTCCCAAACCCCATAACGCCGATTGGGCATGGCGGCCCGAACTTTGGCGCGGGCCATTGCCCACGCCGGGCATCTCGGCGGTCGAAACCAAGTCGATGCTGGGCGGAGAAGTGACCCTTTTCCACGACTGCGACCAGTCGGAACTGACCCTGCGCCAATTGCGCAACCGGCGCGAAGCTGACCTCGCACCCTATGGGCTGCAACTCGACGTGTTCAAATTCGACGGGTCATTCCTATCGCTGGTGATCAATCTGCCCGATGATGCTGTTACCGGGCTGAAACGCCGCCATGTGATCCGCATGGATACAATCGTGCAACTGGAACACCCGCTTGAGCTTTTTGCCCGGCTCAACATCCGCCACGGCCCCAATACCGAACAGATTGTCCGCGAACTGCCCGCCGACAATGAGAGCATCAGCATTGAGTTTGATCTCGCCTATACCAACCTCAACGAAAAACGGATCGAAGCGGCGTGGATTGACCTGATCTTTGAGGGGCCGGATATGAACCAAGTCGTTCTACGCGACCTCACCTTCTCTCGCCGTCCCCGTGCCCAGATTTAGGATCCTGCGATGAGCCATTTCGTACTGACCAAGACCGTGCTGCGCCAGGGCGTCTGGCATGGCGTACTCACCGCCAAAGACGGGGCCGAAGCCCCTCAGATTACCGTATCACACCAAGGCACTGAACTCACTGAGGTGACGTTAACCGCTGCTGAGGCGGCGGGCGAATGGCATCTCTCGATCCCCATCCCGGCAGAGGTGATCGCCGATGGGGTGCAAACGCTGCTTATCACTGAACAGACCAGCGGCGCGCAACTGGGGCATGTAACCCTGATGGCGGATGAGGCGCTTGGCGACGACATCCGCGCTGAGATGGATCTGCTGCGCGCCGAGCTCGACATGCTGAAACGTGCATTCCGTCGCCATTGCCGCGAAACGGCGTGAAACCTACAGGCCGCGCTCCACGACATTAAGGACATCAACAAACAAAAAGGGCCCGCTGTCACCAGCGGGGCCTTTCGCATTTTGTCTTGAGAGATTTACTTGTTCGGACCCAAAGCCGACAGACCCTTGAGGATATCGATGGCATAGGCCAGTTGATAATCCTCTTCGCGCAGTTCAGCTGCAATGCGGGCCTTTTCGCGGTCTTCTTCGATCTGTTTGATCTGGTCGTCGGTCAAGCTGTCATTGTTCAACCGCCCACGCAGATCGGCTTCTGAGCGCAGGGGACGTGCCGACAATGCCTCGTCTTCCTCAGCCTCAGGTGCCGCAGGGGGCTGGGCCACGACGATGTCAGGCGACACGCCAAGCGCTTGGATTGAGCGGCCCGAGGGCGTGTAATACCGCGCCGTGGTCAGGCGCATGGCCCCGTCTCCGCGCAGCGGCATGACCGTCTGGACCGAGCCTTTGCCAAAGCTTTTGGTACCGATGACAATCGCGCGGCGGTGGTCTTGCAACGCACCGGCAACGATTTCCGAAGCCGAGGCCGAGCCGCCGTTGATCAGCACCACGATCGGTTTGCCCATGGCCAGATCACCCGGCGTGGCGTTCACACGGTCGCCATCTTCGATGTCGCGGCCACGGGTGCTGACGATCTCCCCTTCCTCAAGGAAGGCGTCCGACACGGCAATCGCCTGATTAAGCAAGCCACCGGGGTTGTTGCGCATGTCGATCACGATGCCGTTGATCCCATCGATCCCACCGGCGTCTTCGATCTGCTGCTCCAGCCCCTCTTTCATCTTGGGATAGGTCTGCTCGTTAAAGGTGGTCAGACGCAGCACGGCGGTTTGACCCACGGTGCGGGCGCGCACGGCGGTGAGCTGGATGGTATCGCGCACGATGGACACATCAAAGGGCTCAGGCTCGCCTTCGCGGACTACGGTGATGATGATCTCAGACCCAACCGGTCCGCGCATCATCTCAACCGCGTCATCAAGGCCAAGGCCCAGCAGGCTTTCGCCATCAACGTGGGTAATGAAATCACCGGCCTCAATCCCTGCTTCGGCGGCAGGTGTTTCGTCGATGGGCGAGACAACTTTGACGAAGCCCTCTTCTTGGGTGACCTCTATGCCCAGACCGCCAAATTCGCCGCGCGTCTGCTCGCGCATCTTCTCGGCGTCTTTGGGCGACAGGTAGGACGAATGCGGGTCAAGCGAGGTCAACATGCCGTTGATCGCGGCTTCGATCAGGTCACCGGGCTCGACATCTTCGACATATTGCGCGCGGATGCGTTCGAAAATATCGCCAAAGAGATCAAGCTGCTCGTAAACATTTGTGGTCTTCTCGGCCTCTTGCGCCAACAGGGGTCCGGCGATCTGTGTGGTTGCCACCACCCCCGCGACCGTGCCTGCAACGGCTGCCATCACGAATTTCTTCATCTGCTATCCATCCTTGTCGGTGCGGAACCAGTCTGCCGGATCCTGAGGTGTGTTGTCTTGCCTGACTTCTATATAGAGCGTTTCTGTCCGGTCAGTGCTAGTGCCTTCACCATTTGGTGACATGGCAGAACTTGTGCCGCTTTCTGGGCCGCCCATCAACCCGATGGGCGTGCCACCGGCAATCACCTGCCCGGCTTGTCCGTAAACGATATCCAACCCGGCCAGCACAAAAAGCGTATCAACCTGCGGCTCAAGGATCACGACATTGCCCAGATCCAGCAGCGGACCAACATAGCGGATCGTCGCCGCGGCAGGGCTGGTGACAATGGCGCGGGGGCGGGTGGCAAGGATCATACCGGGCCGGGTGACCCCAGCCGAATCCGTCTCTCCCGCCTTGCGCAGCACCAAGCCCTGTGCAGGCAAAGGCAATTCGCCCACCTGCCCCTCAAGGTTCACAGGGGCGGGCTCCTCCGTTCCGGTGGTAATTTGCGACAGACCGCTGGCAAAGCCCTCAAGCGTTTCGGTCGAAGCGATGAGAATCGCGGTCCGCACCGGGTCCTCGGTAAAGCGTGTGGGCAAATCGGTGCGGTTTGCCATGGCTTGATTAAGCGCGGTCCGGGCGCCTTGCACTTCCGTCAACCCTTGCTGCAAACGCTGCGCCGCATCCGTTTGCAGCGCCCGCAGGGTTTTGATGTCTTCGTAGTCTTGGCGGAGCGCATCGGCGCGGGCGTTAAGCGCGGGCGTCAGCTCGGCCAGCAGCATCCCGGCGCGGGCGGTGCCCATGGGCCCGTCGGGGTGGAGCAGCACCACCGGCGAGGGATCACCGCCGATGCTTTGCAAGACGCCCAGAAACTGTGCCACCTCGCCTTCGCGTGCCTGCAGCTTGCGGCTGAGTTGCGCCTCGTTGATCGCCGCCTGCCGCAACCCCGCGCGCATCGCCGCCAACCCGGCTTCGAAGGCTTGAATGGTCTCGGTCAACGCCTGCACCCGGTCGCGTGCGCCATCGGCTTGATCAAGCTTGGCCGACGCCGTCTCAAGCGCTGCCGAGGCGGCGCGCGCCTCAGCGGCGGCCTCTTCTGCCTGAGCGTGGGCCATCAGGGGCAAACAGGCGAATAAAACAGCCGCGGCGAAATGCTTCATGTCAGCAGGCTTTTCCCGGTCATTTCATTGGGCTGCGGCAGGCCCATCAGATGCAATATCGTTGGCGCAAGATCGGCCAGCCGCCCGTCACGCAAGGCGGCCCCTTCGGGCGCACCCACCACCACCACTGGCACGGGGTTAAGCGTATGCGCCGTATGCGCGCCGCCGGTTTCAGGGTCGATCATCATCTCGCAATTGCCGTGGTCCGCGGTGACAATCATTGCGCCGCCTGCTTTCTCCAGCGCTGTCAGCACCCGGCCCAGCCCCGCGTCCACCGACTCGCAGGCCGCGATGGCAGCATTCAGATCGCCGGTATGGCCGACCATATCGGGGTTGGCATAGTTCACCACGATCAGGTCATAGCCCGCCTCGATCGCCTGCACGAATTGGTCGGTCACCTCGACCGAGGACATCTCAGGCTGCAAGTCATAGGTCGCGACATCAGGCGATTTTGGCATGTTGCGGTCCTCGCCCTTCGCCGGGATTTCCACCCCGCCATTTAGGAAGAAGGTCACATGTGGATACTTTTCGGTCTCAGCCAGCCGGAACTGCCGTAGCCCATGCTGCGCCACCCAATCGCCCAATGTGTTTACGATATCGGGCTTGGGATACATCGTGGTCATATAGGCGGCGTGATCCTTGGAATATTCCGCCATGCCCATCAACGCCGCCCATTCGGGGCGCGGGCCAGTGTCATAGGCGTCAAACCCCGGCGCGCCGAGGGCGGCCATAATCTCCCGCGCACGGTCAGCGCGGAAGTTGAGGCAGAAAAGCCCGTCGCCCGAGACTGCACCTTTGTAACCATCGATAACCGTTGCGGCGATAAACTCGTCCGTTTCGCCTCGGTCGTAGGCCGATTGCACCGCCGCACGGGCGTTGGGCGCTGAACCGCCCTCCCCGCGCAGGATCGCGGCTGAAGCCTTGCCCACCCGATCCCATCGGTTGTCGCGGTCTAAGGCAAAATAGCGCCCTGTGACAGTGACGATGCGCACACCCTCTGGCAGCACCTCTTCCAACGCTGCAAAATAGCCAAGCGCCGACGAGGGCGCCACATCGCGCCCATCGGTCACCGCATGGATTACCACAGGCACCCCTGCCGCATCCAAGGCACGCGCCGCGGCGATCATATGGCTCAGATGCCCATGCACCCCACCGTCCGAGACGACGCCCATCAGATGCGCGGTGCCACCCGTCTCTTGCAGCTTCGCGATAAACGCGCGCAGCCGCGCATTCTCAGCAAAGCTGCCTTCCTCAATGGCCAGATCAATCTGGCCCAGGTCCATCGCAACCACCCGGCCCGCGCCGATATTGGTATGACCGACCTCGGAATTGCCCATCTGCCCGCGCGGCAGGCCAACGTCAGGGCCATGGGTGATCAGCTGGGCGCTTGGCCCCGCCTGCATGATCCGATCAAAATTCGGCGTCTTCGCAAGCAAGGGCGCGTTGCCCTCCGGCACCTCGCTGAGACCCCAGCCGTCAAGAATGCACAATACGACAGGTTTGGGGGCGCTCATCAGACTGCTTGCTCCGGTTGTCACTGGTTAGCGCCTTTTACCCCTTGTAGGCTGGCACTTGAACCACTTTGTGCACAAGCCCCCCATTCCCGCGCAGAGCCCTTGCCCCGCGCGCCCGCTTTGGTCATAACGAGTGGCAACTTTCGCCTGATCCAAGGACCCGCACATGACCCTTCCAGCGCCCGAAACCCGCATCGTAAACACCTGGCGTGTGGCCTGTGACGGCAGCGAAGGCGCGCTTGGTCATCCGCGCGTCTGGCTGCAAATCCCCCAAGACCGCGGCTGGGTCGAATGCGGCTATTGCGATTGCAAATTCGTGCACACGGATTTCGAAGGCAAAGTCTGAGCCTTCCCGACCTATACCTGAACACCTGAACCGACGGCACGAACCTGCCCGCGCGGCGCATTGGCGTCTGGTCGCGGGCCATGCTACGTGGCAAAAGGGTCGCCAATCCAGCGGAGCATTCATATGACATTCGGCAAAGGCCACCACCTGCATCTGATCGACGGCTCGGCCTTCATCTTTCGCGCCTATCACGCCCTGCCGCCGCTGACGCGCAAATCTGACGGCATCCCCATCGGGGCTGTGGCGGGCTTTTGCAACATGCTGCACCGATATGTAGAGGGCAACACCGGCCCTGATGCGCCGACCCATGTCGCCGTGATTTTCGATAAAGGCAGCCACACCTTCCGCAACGACATGTACGACCAGTACAAAGCCAACCGCGAGGCCATGCCCGAAGACCTGCGGCCGCAGATTCCGCTGACCCGCACCGCCACCGCTGCCTTCAACATTGCCTGCAAGGAGCTGGAGGGATACGAGGCCGATGACATCATCGCCACCCTCGCCGTTCAGGCCCGCGCTGCCGGGGGCCGCTGCACCATCATCAGCTCTGACAAAGACCTGATGCAGCTTGTCGGCGACGGGGTCGAGATGCTGGACGCGATGAAGAACAAGACCATCGACCGCGATGGTGTGTTTGAGAAATTCGGCGTCTATCCTGAGCGTGTCGTCGATGTGCAGGCGCTTGCGGGCGATTCGGTTGATAACGTGCCTGGCGCGCCCGGCATCGGCATCAAGACGGCGGCACTGCTGATCAACGAATACGGCGACTTGGACGCACTGCTGGAACGCGCGGGCGAGATTAAGCAGCCCAAACGCCGCCAGACCCTGATTGACCATGCCGAGCAAATCCGTCTGAGCCGCAGCCTCGTTTTGCTGGATGAAAACACCCCGATTGATTTCACTATCGACGATCTTGAGGTTCGCGACCCGGACCCAGAGCAACTGCTGGGTTTCCTGTCGGAAATGGAATTCCGCACCCTGTCGAAACGCGTGGCTGAGGTGCTGGGCCGCGAAGCGCCCGCGATCCCCGAAGCGCCAGCGCCTGCCGTGGCAGACGCCCCACAGATCGCCGATGTGCCTTTTGACCATAGCAAATACGAGCAAGTCAGCGATGCCGAGGCCCTGCGCGTCTGGCTCGACCGGATTTACGAGGTTGGCTATGTCGCGGTGGATACCGAAACCACGGGCCTTGATGAGTTGACCGCCGAACTGGTCGGCGTGTCGCTCTCCGTGGAGCCGGGGCAGGCCTGCTACATCCCGCTGACCCACAAAGCCAGCCGCAGCGATGACCTCTTTGGCTCCGATGACCTGGCCCCCGGCCAGATGCCCTTTGAAGAGGCGCTGCAACTGCTGACCCCGATGCTGGAGGATCCCGCGATCCTAAAAATTGGGCAAAACATGAAATACGACGGCAAAATCTTTGCCCAGCTTGGCATTACCGTGGCCCCCATCGACGACACGATGCTGATGTCCTACGCGATGCACGCAGGTCTGCACGGGCATGGGATGGACACGCTTTCCGAGCGTTACCTCGGCCACACGCCCTTGCCGATCAAACCGCTGTTGGGCAGTGGCAAATCTGCCGTGACCTTCGACAAGGTGCCAATGGAAGACGCGGTGCCCTATGCCGCCGAAGACGCCGATGTGACCCTGCGCCTGTGGAAGTTGTTCAAGCCGCAGTTGCACCGCGCCGAAGTCACCAAAGTCTATGAGACGCTTGAGCGCCCGTTGGTGCCAGTGCTGGCGCAGATGGAACGCGCCGGGATATTGGTTGACCGTGATACACTTAGCCGCATGTCCAACGCCTTTGCCCAAAAGATGGCGGGGCTTGAGGCTGATATTCACGAACTGGCCGGAGAGACGTTCAACGTAGGCTCGCCCGCGCAGCTGGGTGAAATCCTCTTCGGTAAGATGGGGCTTGATGGCGGCAAGAAGGGCAAGACCGGTAAATATTCCACCGGTGCCGATGTGCTGGAGGATCTGGCAACCGAACATGACCTCGCCCGCCGTGTGCTGGATTGGCGGCAACTGTCCAAGTTGAAATCGACCTACACCGATGCCTTGCAGGACCATGTGAACGCCAACACGGGCCGGGTGCACACCTGCTATTCCATCGCCGGGGCGGCCACGGGCCGTTTGGCCTCGACCGACCCGAACCTGCAAAACATCCCGATCCGTTCCGAAGAAGGCCGCCGTATTCGTGAGGCTTTCGTCGCCCCCGAGGGCAAGGTGTTGGTGGCGCTGGACTACAGCCAGATTGAGCTGCGCATCCTCGCGCATATCGCTCAGATTGATGCACTCAAAGAGGCCTTCGAGCGTGGCGATGACATCCACGCGATGACCGCCTCCGAGATGTTCGACGTGCCGATGGACCAAATGACCCCGGAAATCCGCCGCAATGCCAAGGCGATCAACTTTGGCGTGATCTACGGGATTTCCGGCTTTGGTCTGGCACGCAACCTGCGCATACCACGGGCCGAGGCGCAGGGCTTCATCGACCGTTATTTCGAGCGTTTCCCCGGCATCCGCACCTATATGGACGACACCAAGGCCTTCGCCAAAGAGCATGGCTTTGTGCAGACGCTCTTTGGCCGCAAGATCAACACCCCCAACATCGGCGCCAAGGGGCCGCAGGCCGGTTTCGCCGCCCGCGCCGCGATCAACGCGCCGATCCAAGGCACCGCTGCCGATGTGATCCGCCGCGCCATGATCCGCATGCCTGAGGCCATTGCTGATCTGCCTGCAAAGATGCTGTTGCAGGTGCACGATGAACTGCTGTTCGAGGTGGAAAAAGGGGCCGAAGACGCGCTGATCGCAGCCGCGCGGGAGGTGATGGAAAATGCCAATGATCCGGTGGTGAAGCTGGACGTAAAGCTGACCGTAGATGCTGGCGTTGGCGCAAACTGGGCGGAGGCACATTGATGGACCAAGCAGAACTCCCCGAAGACCTCGCCCAAGCGCTGGAAGAAACCGGCGCGCAGGCAGGGTGGGACGGCTACAGCGCCGAGTTGCGCGAAGATGCGCTGGCTTGGATCGACAGCGCGCGGACCACGACCGCGCGGTCGAAACGGGTCGATGATGTGGCACGGTTCGCTGGCAAGGGGATGCCGCCGACGCCGTTTCAATAGGTTCAATCTGACCACCCCCGCCCGGAATCAAGCCGCAGGCGCCGGGCCATCGCCTGCCCGTCCGGGCGGGCTGGCGATTTGGTGAAGCTGGGTGCTACACTTTTAGACGAGCGCTAAAGCCGCGCCATAAAGTGGCACGAAGCACCGCCGTAATCGCCACCCCACGGGCAGGCGCTGGCCCTTCCACTACCGCCGTATCTTCAATATTCATACCCCATGACCCCAATCCTCTATTCCTTCCGCCGCTGCCCCTACGCCATGCGCGCCCGCCTTGCGATTGCCACCTCCGGCACGCCAGTCCATCTGCGCGAAGTGGTTCTGCGCGACAAGCCGCAAGCCTTCCTCAAAGCATCGCCAACCGCCACCGTGCCTTGCCTTGTCACCGAAACCGGCCCCATCGACGAAAGCCTCGACATCATGAAATGGGCGTTGGCCGCAAACGACCCCGAAAGTTGGCTCGACATGCCACCCGAGGGGCATGATTGGATCGCCCGCGCCGATGGTCCGTTCAAAGACGCGCTCGACCGCACGAAATACGCCACGCGCTACCCCGTTGAAGACCCCGAGGCCCAGCGCATCAAGGCCAGCGCCTTTCTCCAAGACCTCGACGCGCAACTAGACCATTGGATTTTCGACCGCCCGACGCTGGCCGACTACGCGATCCTGCCCTTCGTGCGGCAATTCGCTTTTATCGACCGAGCGTGGTTCGACGCACAGGACTGGCCCGCGTTGCGCAATTGGCTCGACCGCTTTCTCGCGTCGCCCGAGTTTGAAAGCATTATGACGAAATACCCGCAGTGGCAGACCGCCGATGCGCCAACCTCATTCCCCTAGCGCCGCAACCCAACCCAGCGTGTCTTCCGTGGCCCCGCCGGGGTGGTATTCGCCACTAACAAAACCGTCATAGCCCGCGCGAAGTGCCGAAAACAGCGCGTCAAAATCCACCGCCCCTGTGCCCGGCGCACCGCGGTCAGGCGTATCCCCCAGCTGCACATGGCGGATCGACTGGCGGTACTTCTTAAACACCGCCACCGCATCGCCATGGATCATCTGTGCGTGAAAACTATCGAATTGCAGCGCCACATTCGGTGCATCTGCCGCTGCCAACAGATCAGCGGCCTGTGCGTAATCATTCAGGAAATACCCCGGCTTGGCCTGCGGACAAAGCGGCTCGATCATCAGGGTCACGCCCTGCGGTGCCTCTGCTGCCGCATGCTTGAGGTTTTCCACAAAGGTAGCGGCTGCCGCTGGCCCCTCTGCTTCTCCGGCCATGACATGGACCATCTTGGGTCGCAGGGCTTCCACATAACGCCAGACGCGGCGCATATCATGAGCAAAACGCGCCTCCCCGCCCGGAATGGCAGCATAACCCGGCGCGCCGCCCGTATAATTTGGCGGTGGCGCGTTGATCAGCACAAGCTCCAGACCATTGCGCAGCAACGCCCGCTGCGTCTCCTTCGCGGGTACATCATAGGGAAACAACACCTCAACCGCACCAAACCCTGCCTGAGCCGCGGCGTCGAACCGGTCAAGATAAGGCAACTCCGACCAGAGCAACGACAGATTGGCGGCAGGGGTTATCGGCATTCGGGGGCTTTCGGCGTTCTTACGGCAGGTCTTCCGACGGGATGATGCCAAAGAATTCTCCGCCGGACCAGACACCAAACCAGCCATCGCGGTGCACACCTAGATCGACCAAGCGGTAAAAGCTCTTGCGGTCAATCAGGGCCTCAAGGTTCCGGCGCACCAGCACATAGGGCGACGGCTCTCCCGTCTCCTCATCGCGTACCACCCGGATCGGATGCTCCGGCCCCGCTTCGGCCACATCGCCCAAATTGGTGAGAAACCGCAACTGCTGCGCCTTGCCTTCGCCTTCGACCTCGAAATCAACGGCAACAAACGGCGCATCCTCCACCGTGATGCCCACCTTCTCGACCGGGGACTTGAGGAAATAGTCATCCCCCTCACGCCAGAGAATCGATGCAAACAATTTGACCAATTCAATCCGCCCGATCGGCGTGCCTTGGTAAAACCACGTCCCGTCGCGCTTGATCTGCATGTCCAGATCGCCGCAGAATTCCGGGTTCCACTTCTCTAGCGGCGGGGTTCCGCGCGTTTTTGCGGCCTTGGCAGCTTCGATCAAGCCGTCTGCGGTGGGTGTCACGGTATTTTGTCCGCTCATTGGTTTTGCCATTCCCTTTGGTCGCGATACACTTACACCTGAAAGATATAACTCCGGGGAAAGAAATGTCATGGCCGAAGCGGATGATCTGATCGCGCAAATCGAAGCGCTGAGCGAAAAGCTAGGCAAGGCCAAGCAGTCGATCACCGGGCGGTTCGTCGGCCAAGAGCAGGTTGTCGACCTTGCGCTCACGGCGCTCCTCTGCGGTGGCCACGGGCTGCTGATCGGCCTGCCGGGCTTGGGCAAGACCCGACTGGTTGAGACTTTGGGCACCGTCATGGGCCTTCATGGCAATCGCGTGCAATTCACGCCCGATCTAATGCCCGCTGATATTCTGGGTTCCGAAGTGCTCGACACCGCCCCCGATGGCAGCCGCGCCTTTCGCTTTATCGAGGGGCCGATTTTTTGCCAGTTGCTGATGGCCGATGAGATCAACCGCGCCAGCCCGCGCACGCAGTCTGCCCTTTTGCAGGCGATGCAGGAGAAAACCGTCACCGTCGCGGGTCAAGACCGCGCCCTCGGCCAACCCTTCCACGTCTTGGCCACCCAAAACCCGATCGAGCAAGAAGGCACCTACCCGCTGCCCGAGGCACAACTCGACCGTTTCCTCGTACAGATCGACGTGGCCTACCCAGACCGCGCGACGGAGCGGGACATTCTGATTACCACAACGGGTGTGGAAGAAGGCGCGGTGCAGCCTGTTTTCTCGACCGACGATCTGCTGGCCGCGCAGAACCTGCTGCGCCGGATGCCGGTGGGCGACAGTGTGGTGGAACTGATCCTTGATCTCGTCCGCGCCTTCCGCCCCGATGAACCGGAGGCCACCCCTGCGGTGCGCGACAGTGTCGCTTGGGGGCCGGGGCCACGCGCCGCGCAGGCGCTGATGATGACAGTGCGTGCCCGCGCCCTGCTTGACGGGCGGCTTGCCCCCTCGGCTGAGGATGTGTTGGCCTTGGCTCGCCCGGTGCTAAGCCACCGTATGGCGCTGAACTTTGCGGCCCGTGCGCGGGGCGACAGCCTGCAAGCACTGATCGACGACACTGCCGCCCGGCTGATCGGGAAAAAGGCCGCCGCGTGACCCATTCCCCCCTATCCCTCAGGGCCGACGCCGAGGGCGAGGCGGCCCGGCTTCCCGCGCTTCTGGCGCGGGCCGAGCATTTGGCAGGCGCCGTGCTGCCCGGTGCTCATGGCCGTCGCCGCGCGGGGTCTGGGGATGATTTCTGGCAATACCGTCCCGCGCAGATGGGCGACAGCCGCCGCATGATCGATCACCGACGCTCGGCGCGGGGCGATCAGGAGTTCGTGCGCGAGCGGGAGTGGCAAATCGCTCAATCGGTGATGCTTTGGGTCGATCAGGGGGCGTCGATGCGCTTTTCCTCCGACAAAGGGCTGCCCGATAAGGCTGATCGCGCGCGGTTGCTGGGGCTGGCTCTGTCGATTCTGCTGCTGCGCGGCGGCGAGCGTGTGGGATTTACGGGCACCGCCCTACCGCCACGGCGCGGCGATCCGCAAATCTTGCGTCTGGCCGAACTGCTTTGCCGCGAGGATAGCCGCGAGTATGCCCCGCCCGAACACCGCGGCATGATCCCCCATGCGCGGGCGATCTTCATCTCGGATTTCATGGGCGATCTCGAACCCGTCCGCACCGCACTGACCAAAGCCGCAGATCGCGGGGTGCGGGGTGTTTTGTATCACCTGCTCGACCCGGCAGAGGAGGCCTTCCCCTTCGCGGGTCGTACCATTTTCGAAAGTGTCGGCGGCTCCCTGCGCCACGAGACGCTCAAGGCGAACGACCTGCGCGACCGTTATCTCGACCGGCTGGCGGCGCGCAAAGACGCGTTGCAGCAACTCTGCGCCCGCACTGGATGGCGCTATGGATTGCACCACACAGATGCCTCGGCGCAATCGGCGCTGCTGTGGCTTTATGGCGCGCTGGACGCGCGGCAGGGGAGTGCTGCATGAGCGTTTTCGGCGGCATCGGTTTCACCGCGCCTTGGCTGCTGCTGGCCCTGCTGGCGCTGCCGATCCTCTGGCTGATCCTGCGCGCTGTGCCTCCCGCGCCGATCCGCCGCCGCTTTCCCGGCGTAGCACTGCTCTTGGGGCTGGCGGATGACGAAAGCACCTCCGACCGCACCCCGTGGTGGCTGCTTTTGCTGCGGATGCTCGCCGTGGCCGCGATCATTGTTGGCCTCGCCGGGCCAGTGCTGAACCCTCAGGCCGAGGCGGAACAGGGCAGTGGTCCGCTCTTGATGGTGCTTGATGGCTCATGGGCCGGGGCCAGCGGTTGGGACCGCCAATTGGCCGCTGTAGACGCGCAACTGACCCGCGCCGGGCGGGCCGAGCGGACGGTGGGCATCCTAACCCTGACCGACCCGCAAGTGCCGACCTTCCAATCCGCCGACGCATGGCGCAGCCGTCTTGCCGGGCTCACGCCCGCGCCGTGGCAGCCCGCCCCTACAAACATCACCCGCGCGACCGAAATCATGGCAGAGCTGCCCGCCTTTGACACGATGTGGTTCAGCGATGGTCTGTACTATCCGGGCCGCGATGACCTGCTCGCCGCGCTGCAAACCAATGGCGCGGTTGAGGTGCATCAATCGGCGAGCAATGTCATCGGCATCGCCCCCGCCGTCTACCAAGATGGCGCGATCGACCTCACCCTGCGCCGCGCCGCCCCCGGCCCGGAACGCGAGGCCGTGGTGCAGGCCCATGGCCGCGACCCCGCAGGCAATGCCCGCGTGCTTGCCACTGCCAATGCCACCTTCGAGGCGGGGGCGACCGAAGCCACCACGTCCCTGTCGCTGCCCGCCGAACTGCGCGCGCGATTGACCTCCTTCGACATCGCGGGCCAACGCTCTGCCGGGGCGCGCACCTTGGTCGATGATGGGCTGCGCCGCCGTGAGGTTGCGCTGATCGGCGGGCGCGGGGCGCAAGAGGGGCTGCAACTGCTCTCGCCCCTGCACTATATCGAACAGGCGTTGGCCCCGAATGCAGATTTGATCGACGGCCCCCTGACCGACGTGCTGCCCGCTAATCCCGATGTGATCGTGCTGGCCGATGTCGCCACGCTTGGCCCCGCCGAGGCAGAGCCGCTGCAAGAATGGATCGACGCGGGCGGCATGCTGATCCGTTTCGCCGGGCCGCGCATCGCCGCCAGTGACGTGAGCCGCATCGACGAAGACCCGCTGATGCCCGTGCGCCTGCGCGCCGGGGGGCGCAGCGTGGGCGGGGCAATGTCTTGGGGCGAGCCCAAAGCGCTGGCCCCTTTCCGCAACGGCTCGCCCTTTTTCGGCCTGCCAGTGCCAGATGACGTGACCGTTTCCGCGCAGGTCGTGGCCCAACCCGACCCGACGCTGGCCGACCGGGTGATTGCGTCACTTAGCGACGGCACACCACTGGTCACACGCAAAGCCGTGGGTCAAGGGCAGGTCGTGCTCTTCCACGTTACCGCCACGGCGGAATGGTCGACCCTGCCGCTCTCGGGCCTTTTTGTGCAAATGATGGAGCGGTTGGCCGTGTCGTCAGGCGCCAGCACGCCCGAGGCCGGCAGCCTTGACGGCACCACATGGACCCCGCTGCGGGTGATGGACGGCTTTGGAACCCTATCGGAGGCCGGGAACCTGCCCGGTGTCGCAGGGCCAGACCTGATCACGGCCCCCGCTGGCCCGGCCCTGCCCCCCGGCATCTACGGCGCCGAAGATCGGCGACTGGCGCGCAATGTACTAACGCAAGAGACCACTCTCACCCCCGCCACATGGCCTGCCGATGTGCCGCTGCGTGGTCTTGCACTGACGCCGGAACAGCCACTGGCCGGGGCGCTCCTTAGCCTCGCGATTTTGCTGCTGGTCACGGATGTTCTGGCCTCCCTCGCCCTCTCGGGGCTGCTGCTGCGCCGATCCAGCAGCACCTTGGCGCTGGTATTGGGTCTCGGCATGGCCCCCCAACTCGGCGAGGCGCAGGGGACTGACCCCGAAAGCTTTGCCATACGCTCGGCCTCCGAAGTCACGCTGGCCCATGTGCTGACTGGAAACTCGGATGTTGACGAGATCGCCCGCGCCGGGCTGACCGGCCTCTCAGACACGCTTTATTTCCGCACCACGGTAGAGCCCGCCTTGCCCACCGGCGTTGATCTGGAACAAGACGAGTTGGCGTTCTTCCCGATCCTCTATTGGCCCGTCACCCCCGAGCAGCCGCAACCTTCGACCGAGGCTTATGGCAAGCTCAACGACTACCTCCGCTCGGGCGGGCTGATCCTGTTTGATACCCGCGATGCCGATATCGCGAGCTACGGCGCCGCCAGCCCGAACGGGCGCAAGCTGCAAGAACTGGCCGCCCCGCTCGACATTCCGCCGTTGGAGCCGCTGCCCGGTGACCATGTCCTGACCCGCACCTTCTATCTGCTGCAAGACTATCCCGGCCGCTACAGCAGCCGCGATGTCTGGGTTGAGGCCGCCCCGCCCGATGCTGAACGGATCGAGGGCATGCCGTTTCGCAACCTCAATGACGGAGTAACCCCGGTGGTGATCGGCGGCAACGATTGGGCCGCCGCTTGGGCCGTGCGCCGCGATGGCGCACCGCTTTTGCCCATTGGGCGCGGCTATGCCGGTGAGCGGCAGCGCGAGTTGGCCTACCGCTTTGGCGTGAACCTCGTGATGCATGTGCTGACGGGCAATTATAAATCCGATCAGGTCCATGTGCCTGCGCTGCTGGATAGGTTGGGCCAATGACCGGAACGGTAATCTTTGACCCGCTGATCCCGCTGGCGCTGCTGGTTGGGCTTGGGGTGTTTGCCGCATCTGGCGTTCTGCTGGCCGTCTCGCGCGGGCTATCAGGCTGGGCGCTGCGGGGGCTGGCAGCCGTGGTCGTGTTCGCCGCATTGGCTGGCCCTTCCTACCAGACCGAAGACCGCGCCCCGCTGAGCGACATCGTGTTGCTGCTTGAAGATGAAAGCGCGAGCCAACGGCTCAGCGACCGCGCCGCGCAAACCGGTACCGCCGCCAACGCCATGGCCGCCCGCATCACTGCGCGCCCCAATACCGAACTGCGCCGCATCACCGTGCCCGACGGGGCCGAGGACGCAGGCACACGGCTGATGACCACACTAGCCGACACACTGGCCGAGGAGCCGCGTTCGCGCATTGCAGGCATTCTGGCCGTCAGCGATGGCCGCGTGCATGATGCGGACCTGCCGCTTGATCTGCCCGCGCCGCTGCACTTGTTGCAGACGGGTCTTGCCGAGGATTGGGACCGCCGCCTGACCGTCCGCAATGCGCCCGCCTTTGCCATTATCGGCGAACCTGTGACCCTGACCCTGCGCATTGATGATCTAGGCGCTGCGCCCGAGAGCGGCGGGCTGACCCAGCTTGATATCTCCGTCGATGGCGAGGAACCGCAAAGCTTTAACGTCCCCGTAGGCCAAGACATCGACCTGCCAGTGACCCTGCCCCACGGCGGGCGCAACGTGATCCGTTTCTCCCTGCCCGAAGCCGACGGTGAGCTGACCGATCGCAACAACGCCGCGCTGATCCAGATGAACGGGGTGCGTGACCGTCTCAGCGTGCTGCTCGTCTCGGGTGAGCCGCATCCCGGCGGGCGCACATGGCGCAACCTGCTGAAGTCTGACAGCTCGGTCGATCTGGTGCATTTCACGATTTTGCGCCCGCCTGACAAACAGGACGGCGTGCCGGTCAATGAGCTTTCGCTGATCGCTTTCCCAACCCGCGAGCTGTTCATGGATAAGATCGACGACTTCGATCTTATCATCTTTGACCGCTACCAGCGGCGCGGCATCTTGCCTGCGCTCTACCTCGATAACGTGGCGCAATATGTGCGCAAAGGTGGGGCCGTGTTGGTCGCTGCCGGGCCTGACTACGCCAGTGCCGACAGTCTCTACCGCTCGCCGCTTGGCACGGTCCTGCCCGCCACCCCCACCGCGCGGGTGCTGGAGGAGGCCTTTCCCCCCGTCGTGACCGACATCGGTCAGCGGCACCCCGTCACCGCCGACCTGCCCGGCAAGGGCGACTGGGGCCGCTGGCTGCGCCAGATCGATGTGACAGCAGAGCGCGGCGACGTGGTCATGAGCGGCGCAGACGACCGCCCCTTGCTGGTATTGGACCGCGTCGACGAAGGCCGCGTGGCGCTTCTGGCGTCGGATCATGCATGGCTTTGGAATCGGGGCTATGAGGGCGGCGGTCCGCAGTTAGAACTGCTGCGCCGTCTGGCCCATTGGATGATGAAAGAACCCGAGCTTGAGGAAGAGGCGCTGACCGCCACCGCGCAGGGGCGTACCATGCGCATCACCCGCCGCACTTTGGATGAAACGGTGCCCCCGGTCACGATCACCGCACCCGATGGCAGCACCACCGAACTGCCCCTCGCCCCGGCTGGGCCGGGCCGGTTTGAGGCGGAGCATACTGGCGAAGAGATCGGTCTCTACCGGCTGGAGAATGGCGATGAGGTGACCGTCATCGGCCTTGGCCCCGCCGCTCCGCGCGAATTTGTTGAGACGATTGCCAGTGACGAAGCCTTGCGCCCGGTCATCGACGCGCTGCGTGGCGGTGTGGCGCGGGTTGAAGAGGGGCTGCCGCGTCTGCGCGATGTGCGCCTTGGCCGCCCCGCTGCCGGGCGCGGCTGGCTTGGGCTGACCCCGCGGGGCGCCTATGAGACGCGTGATGTGCGCCAAACGCCACTCCTGCCAGGCTGGCTGGTGCTGCTGCTCTCAGCACTGTTCATCACCGCCGCTTGGCTGCGCGAAGGGCGTCGTTAAAGCGCGCGCATCAACAGGCCACTGGCCAGTGTGACAACAACCAGTCCCGCCGTGAGTTCGGCAACCGCAGCGGCCTGCGCAAGCCGGGGTGAGCCGGCGAGACCGCCCAACAAACCCGCCCGCAAACCCGTCGCCGCCAGCCCGGTGGCGATGGTGACCAACCCGGTGCCGAAAGCCATAGCAAAAGCCCCCAACACACCGACGCCACCAATTCCCATGTGCCAAGTAATGACCAACACAAACAGCGCCCCGGTGCAGGGACGCATGGCGATCCCGCCGATCAAAAGCAGCGCATCGCGCAGATTTCCCGCCTGCTGCACCTGCGCAACGCTGGGTCCATGTGCATGACCGCAATGATTGCAGATCGCTTCTCCGCTGGGGGCCGTTTCCTGCCGCGCATGGCGTAGCCCCCGCCAGATCAACCAAAGCCCAATCAAGGCAATCGCGCCATAGCTCGCCGGGGCCATAATGTCTTCGGTCACCCCAACCAGCGCCTCACGTCCAAGGCCCAACAGCATGATTCCCGCATAGACCACGGCCGCAGCCGTCACTGCTTGCCCCAAAGAAGCCGCCAGAGCGATCAGCGACAGCCGCAGCATCGGCACCTCGCGCGCCAGCCCATAGCCGCCGATCACGATCTTACCGTGGCCCGGCCCCGCCGCATGCACCACACCATAAGCGAATGACGCCAGCAGCACCGTCCAGAACGCAGCCACATCGCCGCCCCGCGTGGCACGCAGCCCGCTGGCGATGCTGTTTTGAAACCCGCGTTGTTGCCCCGCCGCCCAATGGGCCAGCGCGTTAAAACCGCCCGTCCACCACAATGCCGCCATTGCCAGCAAGGTCGCCAAGGCGGCCAACGCTATGATGCGTCGCATGTGATCACCACCTCATTGGCCAAGGCTTCGCCAATCTCCGGCAGGCCCACATCGCCCGGATCGGTATTCGCATCCAAGGCGCTCAGATCAGCCTGCAAGGCGCGGAGATCGGCGCTCATATCTGGCATTTTGACCCGCGCACGGCAGTTGTCATTGCCTTCGATGCCGACTTTGCTCGCGACCTCATAGGCAGTGTAATAGGTCGGATCATAGGGTTTGGTCACCAGCCCCTTCGCGTCAGGCGCATCGCCCTCGACCGCGCGCAAATGGGTGGTGATGATCCGCCCTTCAGAGAAGGCCGTCGTCACCTCCTGCGGGCCCGACAGTGCGATCTCTTCGGTGCCGTTCAGCAAGACCGTATCGCCGTTGAATCCATCGACCCACTGCATGTCGAACCCGTTGAGCGAGGCCACTTCCGCCTCGGTCAGCACCCCGTCGTAATCGGGATCAAGGCCGCGATCCTCGGTCACCAGCAGCGAATAGAATTCGTCGTAGGCCCATGTGATCCGCAGGTGGGTCAGGCGCCCCTCGGCGTCGACGATCACCTCAAGGCCGGTATCGACAAAGATATGCGGATGCGCGCCAAGCGGTGTGGCGCAGGCAAGAATGACGGCGGTGGCGAGCGAGTATTTCATGGCGCTAGGTGTAGCCCTCTTTGCCCAATGCGGCAATTGTCCGGGAAGCGGCGCAAGGCGGGATCGCGCGCATTGGCACCCCCCGCCCACGGCTCAGTTCGACGGATAGGGACGGACGAAAACTGGGCGCTCGGGGGTTGAGGCCTCCGGCTGATAAGCATAGCCGCCACTGTCGAAATCCTGCAGCCCCTGCGGATCATTCACCCGATGCTGTACGATATACCGCGCCATGGCACCGCGTGCTTTCTTGGCAAAAAAGCTGACAATCTTCGGCCCCTTGCCATCGCCTTTGTCTTCCATGAACTGCGGCGTGATGACTTGCAGTTTCAACGCCTTCAGGTCAACCGCGCCGAAGTATTCTTGGCTCGCGCAGTTAATCAGGACCTCACTGCCCGTCGCCTCCGCCTGAGCGTTCAGCGCCTTAGACAAGCCGTCACGCCAGTAGTCATAGAGGTTACCACCGCGCCGGGTTTTCAGCTTGCTGCCCATCTCCAGCCGGTAGGGTTGGATCGCGTCGAGCGGGCGCAGCACACCGTAGAGACCCGACAGGATGCGCAGGTGGTCTTGGGCATAGGTCAACTCATCGGCATCTAGGCTCGCGGCCTCTAGCCCTTGATAGGTATCCCCGGCAAAGGCAAACGCAGCGGGGCGGGTGGTGTCAGCGGAAGGCTCGGCTTCAAACGCCTGAAAACGGTCGCGGTTGAGCCGCGCCAGATCGTCGCTTAGCCCCATCAATTTCTTGAGATCGCCCAACGTGAGATTGCGGGCCGTTGTCGCCAGCCGCACCGCATCCTCCTGAAAATCAGGCTGGGTGACAGCGACATCGCGCTCCGCCCAATCAAGACGTTTGGCAGGGGAAATAACGACGAGCATGGCAGTCTCCTTGGGGCGTTTCGGGTGATCTAGCCCGCGTCGCGCAGAACGTCCAGAAAGGCGGGGCCGAAGCGTTCGGCGCGTTTGTCGCCCAAGAGCCGCTCAATGGCAGAACTGTCAGCGCTGCGCAGTTGCGCCACCTTTGCCAGCATCGCCGCAGAACAACTCAGCGGTTTTTCGGTGCCCTGCTCGCCGCGCGCCAGATCGGCCTGCACCTGCAACAACTGGTCATAGACATTGCCCGCCTCGCGCCCCGCCAGCTTGCGCCGGGCCTTATGCATGGGCTGTGCCTCGCCGTTGATCACCTCAAGAAAGGCCGCGCCGTAGGTCTCAAGCTTTTTCGCGCCGACCCCGCCGATGCGCGCCATCGCATCAAGGTTTTGCGGTCGCGCCTCGGCCATCTCAATCAGGGTGCGATCGGTGAAGATGATATAGGCAGGCACGCGCGCCGCTTCGGCCAACGCACGGCGTTTGGCCTTGAGCGCCGAGAGCAGCGGTGCATCCTCATCGCTGACCATCGCCTTAACCGCTGGCCGCCGAATGGCCCCCGCCGCCTTGATCGTGTCGCGGCGCAGGTTGATTGCTGCTTCGCCGCGCAGGATCGGCAGGGCCGCATCGGTCATGCGCAGTGCGCCATGGCGTTCGGCATCGGGGCGCACGAGGTCATGGCCCATCATTTGCCGAAACACCGCCTGCCATTCATTGCGGCTGTATTCGCCACCCACGCCATAGGTCGGCAAAGATTGATGCCCGCGCAGGCGCACCTTATCGGTTTCATTGCCAAGCAGGATGTCAATCAAATGCCCCGCGCCAAACCATTCATCGGTGCGCAGCATCGCCGACAGCGCCTTGCGCACCGCTGTGGTGCCGTCGAACACATCCGCCGGGCTGTCGCAGAGGTCGCAGCGGCCACAGGTGATTTCAGTCTCGTCGAAATAGCCCAGCAAGGTTTTGCGGCGGCATTCCAGCGCTTCGGCCAGCCCCAAAAGCGCGTTCAATCGCCCGTGATCTGCGGCGCGGCGTTCGGGCGGGGCAAGCCCCTCGTCGATCTGACTGCGGCGCAGGCGAATGTCGTCCGGGCCATAAAGCGTCAGCGTTTCCGCCGGGGCACCATCACGTCCGGCACGGCCAATCTCTTGATAGTAGGCCTCAATCGACTTGGGCAAATCCGCGTGAGCCACCCAGCGGATATCCGGTTTATCAATCCCCATGCCAAAGGCCACCGTGGCGCAGACGATCAACCCGTCTTCTTGCTGAAACCGCCGCTCGGCGATGCGGCGATCTTCGGCTTCCATTCCGCCGTGATAGTGCAGCGCGGTTTGCCCCTGATCGCGCAGCGCTTTGGCCAGCCCTTCGGTCTTTGCCCGCGTGCCGCAATAGACGATGCCCGACTGGCCCTTGCGCGCGGCGGCGAAGTTCAGGATCTGATCGCGCGGCTTGTTTTTAGCGGCAAAGGCGAGGTGGATGTTGGGCCGGTCAAACCCGCGCAAGAAGGCGCGTGGCGGGGTGCCGTCGAACAGTTTCTCGACAATCTCCACTTGCGTTTCAGCGTCTGCAGTGGCGGTGAAGGCGGCAAGCGGCACGTTCAGCGTGCGGCGCAATTCACCGATGCGCAGGTAGTCGGGGCGGAAATCATGGCCCCATTGGCTGACGCAATGCGCCTCGTCCACGGCAATAAGATTAACGCCCACACGCCGCAACATGCCCATGGCCGAGCCCGCGGCGAGCCGTTCGGGGGCCATGTAGAGCAGTTTGAGCGTGCCTGCCTCCAGCGCTTCCCAAACCGCGTCGGTCTCTTCGGGTGTGTTGCCAGAGGTCAGCGCACCCGCCGCGACGCCCGCTTCTTGCAAGCTGCGCACCTGATCGCGCATCAGCGCAATGAGCGGGCTGATGACCACGGTCACCCCCTCGCGCATCAGCGCAGGCAGTTGGAAACACAGGGATTTACCGCCGCCCGTTGGCATGATGGCGAGCACGTTCTCGCCCTCAGTGACCGCCTCAACGATCTCTTGCTGGCCGGGGCGGAACCCGTCAAAACCGAATACGTCACGAAGAAGCGTGGCAGCGCCTGTCATGGGGAACCTGTAAGATTGTCTGCTCTTTTCATGCAGACTCCCACACTAACAAATCGTGAACAAGGCCAGATAGGCGCGATATAACCGCGCAAGCGGGCGTTAGTAGAACGCCGCTGCGTTGTTGGTCAGCACGATCCGCGCAACAGCCACGGCGATCAGCACGATCAGCGGCGCCAGATCAAGCCCACCCATTGACGGAACGACATTGCGCACCCGGCTATAGACCGGCTCAAGAATGCGGTTCAGCCCGTCCCAGATTTGCGCGACCAGCGGCTGGCGCAGGTTCAGAACTTGGAAGTTGATCAACCAAGACATGATGACATGGGCGATGACGATGAACCAAACGATGTTCAAAAGCAGCATTAGGATTTGGAACAGTGACGTCATGGAATATCCCCTTGGTGTGACGCAGGACAGTTAAGCGCCCTGCCCCGAAAGGGCAAGAGTGCCGCGACGTATATGCTTGACCCTGCAGGGCATCCGCCACAGATCCGCGCCGACCTTATAAAGGAAAGCCTTATGTTCCCGATCGTCCGCATGGCCAAAGAGATGTTCGTCGCCGCGCAGCAAGCGCCGCTGGAAAATCTGACCGACACCCATGTCAGCCACCACATCTGTTGGCCACATGATCTGGACATCTGGATGGAGTTGAACAACGGGCGGGCGCTGTCTCTTTATGATCTGGGCCGCACCGCCATGGCGCAACGGGCCGGGTTGATCACGCTGCTGCGGCAAAACAAATGGGCCATCACAATTGCAGGCTCCAGCACGCGGTTTCGCCGCCGCATCCGCATGTTTGAGAAGTTCGAGATGCGCAGCCGAACGCTGTGTTGGGACGACAAGTTCATCTATCTGGAGCAGTCCATGTGGAAGAAAAACGGCGAATGCGCGAGCCATGTGCTCTATCGCTCTGCCGTCACGGATAAAAAGGGGCTGATCCCCCCCGAAAAGGTGCTGGGTGCGATGGGCCGTCAGCAGCCCTCGCGCCCAATTCCGGGGTGGGTGGCCGAATGGATCCGCGCCGACAGTCATCGCATCTGGCCCCCCATGCAGGACGTAGTCACCGCCGCTCAAAACCCCGCTGTCTAGGCCAAGCTTGCGCCTTCCCCCGCGCCCTGCTCTAACTTGAACCGAGGCAGGCCGCGAAGGGGCGCATTATGGCAGAGATCACGCGGCGCAAGCGCATCTGGGGATGGTATTTTTTCGACTGGGCCAGCCAGCCCTATAACACGCTGCTGCTCACATTTATCTTTGGTCCTTACTTCGCGCAAACCGCGACCAATGCGCTGGTCGAAGGCGGGATGGGTCTGAGCGCCGCCAAAGCGCAGGCGCAGGCTTATTGGGGGTATGGTCTGGCGCTTGCGGGCATCGCAATTGCGATCTTGGCCCCGATCCTTGGCGCGGTAGCGGACTCCTCAGGGCGGCGGATGCCGTGGATTTGGATTTTCTCGGTCATGTATGTGGTCGGCGCAGCCGCGCTGTGGTGGACCGCCCCGGCGGATTTCTCGATGCTTTGGGCGCTGTTTTTCTTCGGCATTGGCCTGATCGGGATGGAGTTTGCGACGATCTTTACCAACGCCTATCTGCCCGAGCTTCACCCCGACGCAGATGAGCGGGGCCGCATTTCGGGTGACGGCTGGGCCTTTGGCTATGCGGGCGGTGTGCTGGCGTTGATCGCGATGATTGCCCTGTTTCAAAGCGGCGCGAATGGGCGCACCATGGCCGGGCTTACGCCGCTGTTCGGGCTGGACCCATCAACCAAAGCTGACACCCGCATCGTCGGTCCGCTGGCGGCGATCTGGTATGCTGTCTTTATGATCCCCTTCTTCCTTTTCATACGCGACACGCCGAAACCCGGTGCCGTGCGCTACCGTGTCGGCGCGGGTCTGTCGGATCTGGCGCGTACCCTGCGCGGCTTGCCAAAGCATCCTTCGCTTCTGGCGTATCTCGGCTCGTCGATGTTCTACCGGGATGCGCTGAACGGGATGTATACCTTCGGCGGAGTCTATGCGCTTGGCGTGCTGGATTGGTCGATCCAAGAGATCGGCATCTTTGGCATTCTCGCTGCGATCTCGGGCGCGGTGTTCTGTGTACTGGGCGGACGGATCGACCGGCGCATTGGCCCGATGCCGGTGATCGTGGCCTGCTGCATTATCCTCATCGCGACCGCCTGCCTGATCATCTCGCTGGGGCCGAATTCTGTCACGGGCGTTTCTTTGCCTGAGGGGTCTGCCCTGCCCGATATCCTGTTCTACGTCGCGGGCGCGTCCATCGGTGCAGCGGGCGGTGCGCTGCAGGCATCTTCGCGTAACATGCTGACACGACAGGGAAACCCCGAGCGCATGACCGAGGCTTTCGGCCTCTATGCGCTCTCGGGTAAGGCGACCTCGTTTCTCGCTCCGGCGCTGATTGGGATCACAAGTGACCTCACCGGCAGCCAACGGCTGGGCATCACCCCAGTTGTGGGGCTTTTCATCATCGGATTGATCCTGCTAGCGTGGGTCAAACCCAAGGGAGATTTCGCCACATGACGCTGCTTCGCACCCTCACCTCCGTGGCGCTGGCCTTTGCGCTCGCCTCCTGCGGGGGCGACCGAACTGAGACTGACATTAGCGGTGAGAAAGTCGCCCTTCCGACCATCGGCTCTTCCGGTGGCGCGCTGAGCAGCGTCGAGGCCAAACGCCTTTTCGGGGCCAAGAGTTTCGCCTCTGCGCAGACGCCTGCAGCCTATGGCAGCTATTCCAAAGGCTGCCTTGCCGGGGCCGAGCAACTGCCTGAGACGGGGCCGACTTGGCAAGCCATGCGCCTGTCGCGCAACCGCAACTGGGCGCATCCCGAAATGGTTGATATGGTCAAAAAGCTTAGCCGAAAGGCGGCGCAGCAGCCGGGCTGGGCAGGCATCTATGTCGGTGACATGAGCCAATCGCGCGGAGGTCCGATGCTCACCGGCCACGCCAGTCACCAGATTGGCTTGGACGCCGACATCTGGATGCTGCCGCCAAAGTCGCTGAACCTTAGCCGGGCGCAGCGCGAGAATATCTCGTCGATCTCCATGCGGCGCGCCAGTGGGGCCTATGTGAATTCGTCGTGGACCCCGGCACATCATGAGGTCGTCAAGGCTGCAGCCGAAGATCCCCGCACCGCGCGTATTTTCGTCTTCCCCGGGGCGAAGGTGCAGATGTGCAACGACGAGAAGGGCGACCGTAGCTATCTGCGCAAGATCCGTCCTTGGTATGGGCACCACTACCATTTCCACGTCCGCATCGCCTGCCCCAAAGGCGCGCGCGGTTGCGTGGATCAGGCCCCACCCCCACCCGGTGATGGCTGCGCCGATGCACGTCAGTGGCAGGCGAATATCCTGAACCCGCCAAAGGCTGATCCGAACGCGCCCAAGTCGAAACCCAAGCCCAAGCGCGAACTGCTGCTTGCGGATCTGCCTGCTCAATGCAACGCCGTATTGAACGCAAACTGATCCGCGCCTGCCTTCCGTTCTTCTTGCTGATTGCCTGCGTGGCCCCCGCCGCGCAGACAACGCCGGTGGTGCAGGTGGACAGCGTACTGACATGGCACCACCCGGCCCCATGGTTCGGTGGGTTTTCGGGTGTTGAGGTCAACGCCGATGGCACACCCCTAACAGCAGTGTCGGATCGCGGGCGCGTCGTGCAGGCCCGCATGGTCCGCGAGGCGGGCCGTCTGGTGGCTCTTGAGCTTGAGGACAACGCGCCGCTTAAAGGGGCCGAGGGCAAAGCTCTGCGTGGCAAGGCGCGGGATGCGGAAGCGCTGGCGCGGGATGACACTGGGCAGCTTTACGTCTCCTTCGAGCACAGCCACCACGTCGCCCGGCTTGACCCTAAAAGCGGCGTCACCAACCCCCTACCCAAACACAAAGATTTCGCAGGGTTCGAGCCGAACGCGGGGATGGAGACATTGGCCGCCCACCCTGATGGGCGTCTCTTTACCATGCCGGAAAGCTCAGGTGTCGAAGACCGCCCCTTCCCGCTTTATGCCTTTGACGGCAAAGCATGGACGATTGTCGGAGAAATTCCGCGCCGTGGGCCGTTCCTGCCTGTCGATGCGGACTTTGCCGATGATGGCACGCTCTATCTATTGGAGCGCACGGTGACCCCGCTGGGGTTTCGCAGCCGCATCCGCAGTTTCGACCTGACTGCGCCGAACCTCGCAGAAGTGACGTTGCTCACCTCTGGGCCCAGCAAATATGACAACCTCGAAGCGCTCAGCACTTGGCAAGACGCGGCAGGCCAAACCCGGCTTACTCTGCTGTCAGACGACAATTTCTTCATCATGCAGCGCAATGAGGTCGTTGAGCTGATCCTTGCCAAACCGGGTTCTGAGGACTAAAGCCGTCCCGTCTGCGATCCCCGCAGGCCAAGTCGCCGCACCCTTGCACAAAACGGTTCATACATGACACGCACCTATCTTCCCGGCATCCTTGCCATGGCCGCCATCGTCGTGGCCTCGAATATCCTTGTTCAGTTCCTCTTTGGCCAATGGCTGACCTGGGGCGCATTCACCTATCCGCTCGCCTTCCTTGTCACCGATGTGATGAACCGCCTTTACGGTGCCTCCGCCGCGCGCCGGGTTGTGCTGGTGGGGTTTGTCGTCGGATTGATCTGCTCGCTGATTGGCACCCAGATCATGGGCGAGTTTGGCCCGCTAGTCACGATCCGCATCGCTGTGGCATCGGGTGTGGCCTTCCTCGTGGCGCAGCTGCTTGATGTGACGATCTTCAACCGCTTCCGCGACGGCGCCTGGTGGCGCGCGCCTTTGGTTAGCACGCTGATCAGCAGCGCAATCGACACGGCGCTGTTCTTCTCCATCGCCTTCTCGGCCAGCCTATCGTTCATTCATACGGCCACCGATGTCGCTTGGGCGGGCGAAGCGCTGCCCCTGCTAGGGGCCGGCCCCCTCGCGCCGCTCTGGGTTTCGCTTGCCATGGCGGATTGGTCGGTGAAACTGGCCATCGCACTCGTTGCGCTGATCCCCTTCCGGCTGCTCACTGCCCGGCTGGCGACCCGCCCCTGACACCAACGCAAGGGGTGAATTCCCCTTGCCGCCGCACCTCCAAAAAAATGCTTTGCGAATTTCAAAACCTGTGCAACGCTCAGGGTGAGTTCAACAATCAAAAGGAGGTGACCCAGTGTCTAGAAAGGTATTGGAGCGAGGTGTCGGAACAGCCAGTGAGGTTTCCTGCTAGGGCAGCCCCTAGCAACGCAACCACCTGGTGGACATCGGTCTAACCGATCCCCCTCCTGAAACCATTCGATTGGGCCGTTCCGCAAGGGGCGGCCCATTTCGCATTCCCCCTTCACCCCCACGGCCCAGACTGGCATGTTGCAGGTTGAGGAGAGCCTATGCTGCACATCAACGATAACATCGCCATCCAAGATTGGGAGCTAACCGAAAGCTTCATGCGCGCCTCCGGTCCCGGCGGGCAGAACGTGAACAAGGTCTCCTCGGCCGTTGAGTTGCGGTTTGAAGCCGCAACATCGCCGTCGCTGGCTCAGCCCGTTAAGAACCGCCTGCGCCGTTTGGCCGGGCGGCGCTGGACCACCGAAGGCGCGCTGGTGTTGCAATGTGATGAGACCCGCAGTCAGGCGCGCAACCGCGAATTGGTACGCGAGCGGCTGGCCGAGCTGATCCGCACCGCCCTCACCCCACCCAAACGCCGCATCGCGACCCGCCCGACGCTTGGCTCAAAGAAACGCCGCCTTAAAGCCAAGAAGGTGCGCGGCGAGGTCAAAGCGATGCGCGGCAAGGTTGACCCGAATACCTGAGCCTTAGTTCCGCCGCAGCAGATAGATGTCCATGATCCAACCATGCGCGGCCCGCGCTGCTGCACGCGTGGCGATGATATCTTCGGTCACCTCAGCCAGCGGGCCGTGGCGGATGATCTCTTCGGTCATGCCGACATAGGCTCCCCACCAGATCGTCACACCCGCTGGGTCCAGCGTCTGAAAAGCGCAATCCCCATCAAGCATGATCACCAACGTATCGACCCCATCAGGCCAGCCGTGATCGCGCAGCTGCCGCCCGGTTGTCACCAAAAAGGGCGCACCAATTTCATTAAGCGGGATCGCATGAGACGCCGTCAGCCCTTGCAGCGAGGTGATGCCGGGGACCACCGTCATACGGGGTGCAGGATCCAGGCGCGCGGCGATGCGCAGGGTGCTGTCGTATAGCGACGGATCGCCCCAAACGAGCAGCGCCACGCGCCGCGCCGTCGGGTGCTGCGCCATTGCCGCGCGCCATGCATCTGCAATCGCGTCATGCCAATGGTCCACGCGCGCGCGGTAATCCTCGATCGCGGGGTCGCGCACGGGCAGATCAAAGCCGACGATCTGGACCGCCTCATTGGTCAGCACCTCGTCGCAGATGCTGCGCCGCAGACCTGCCAAATCGTCCTTGCCCGCCCCCTTTTGCGGGATCAAGATCAGGTCTTGCGCGTTCATCGCCCGGATCGCCTGTAGCGTCAGATGCTCAGGGTTGCCGGTGCCGATGCCGATCAATGTCAGTTCCAGATCGCTCATCCCGGTATCCTTGCGATTGCTTTCAAACGCAGCCCGCCGAGCACCCGCGCATCGGGGAAATTTCCATCGGCGGAGGCGGCATAGAGCGCCACGAAACGGCGCAGATCATCCATGTCGGCTTCGGTGATCTCTCCAAACAGATAGGCCACCTTGCCCGACGCGCGAAAGGCAACCGTCTGCGCCCGTGTGCAGCCTGACATACAGTCGATGCCCTCGACCTCCACCTCAGGCAATCCAGCGCGGACCACGTCCAGAAAGCCGCCATCGGCGGTGCAGGAGGTGCAGACGAAAGCCTTCACGCCTCAAACTCGGCCAACGGCCCGTAGAAGATCAGCGCAGGCGTGGTGCTGCTGGCGCTCTCCAGATGGCGCGCCAGGGTCTCGATGGTAAACCGCTGCACCTTCTCCGCCGGGGTCGAAACGGCCTCGGCCAAAAGCGCGGGTGTGTGCCCCGGCAGCCCATGCTCAACCAGCCGCGCGGCGAGGCCAGCAAAGGTGCGTTTGCCCATATAGACCACCGTAGTCGCCATCGGATCGGCCAACGCTGCCATGTTAACATCGCTGGGCAACTCACCCGTCACATCCGCGCCGGTGATGAACTGCACGCGCCGCGCGGTCATCCGGCGGGTCAGGGGAATGCCTGCCGTGGCGGCGGCTGCCGAGGCGGCGGTGACACCCGGCACGATCTCAAAGGGGATACTGGCGGCGCGCAGCGCGATGATTTCTTCTTCCAGCCGACCGAACATGCCGCTGTCACCAGATTTTAGCCGCACAACGTTTAGCCCGGCCTGTGCGTGATCGACCAGTACCCGGCTCACATGGTCTTGCTTGGGCGACGCACGCCCGGCCCGTTTGCCCACACCGATTAGGTCGGCATCGGGCCGCGCGTGCTCCAGGATCGGGCCCGCGCTGAGATCGTCAAACAGCACCACATCAGCCGCCTGCAACCGCGCCACGGCTTTGACAGTCAGCAGTTCTGGATCACCGGGGCCGGAGGAGACAAAGGAAACAAAGCCCCCCATCACAGCGCCGCAATCATGTGAAAGAACGTCCCCGTGGCGCGCCCGCCGCCTGCGAACTCACGCACCGAACCGGTCTCGGGCACCTCAAGGTCATTGGCGTCCGTGATGCGGGCCAGCGGCGCGTCGGGTTCTGCAAGGATCGTGGCATAGTGGAACTCATGGCCGCGCAATTCGGCCCGCGCCGAATGGCCGGGGATCGGCGCGTTAAGATCGGCCTGACGGTAGCCCAGATGCATCTTGCGCTTGGCGAAAGACGTCTCCAGCCCCAAAAGCCCTGCCATCTCGTGACGCGTGCCTTCTTTGTCGATGATGCCTGCGCCCATCGCCATATAGCCCCCGCATTCTCCATGCACGGGGCGCGTCTCGGCGAAGTCGCGCAATCCTTTGCGGAAAAGCGCGGCAGCGGCAAGCTTGCCTGCATGAAGCTCAGGATAGCCGCCGGGTAGCCAGCAACAATCGGCGCTGTCGTCGGGGGCCTCATCCGCCAGCGGGGAAAAGGGCAGAATCTCCGCCCCCGCCGCCCGCCATCCCGCCAGCAAATGCGGATAGACAAAGGCAAAAGCGTTGTCCCGCGCCAGCGCAATGCGCTGTCCGGGCGGGGTGATCTTTGCGGGCGCGGGCGGGTTCTGCAACGTGCCCCGCGCGGCGGCCCGCAGGGCGGGGATATCGACATGCGTGGCAACGAAGGCTGCCGCCTGCCCCAACAAATCGGGCAGGTTCTCCTGCTCTCCGGCCTGCACCAACCCGAGATGACGCTCGGGCATTTCGATCTCAACCCGGCGTGGGAGCGCGCCGAAAACCTCGATACCCACAGCCTCCATCCCCGCGCGGACCAAGGTCTCATGCCGGGGGGAGGCGACGCGGTTCAGCACCACGCCTGCCAGCGTCACATCGGGCCGCATTTCGCGAAAGCCAAGCGCCGTGGCCGCCACCGATTGGGCCGCACCCGACACGTCAAGCACCAGCACCACCGGCCAGCCCATCAGCGCCGCGACATCAGCGCTGGCGCCATTGCCACAGGCGCCCGGCTTGGCCACACCGTCAAACAGCCCCATCGACCCTTCGCCAAGGATCAATTCAGCCCCATCGGCATTGCCGACCAACCCTTCAATCCGCGCGCGGTCCATCGACCAACTATCGAGATTGAAAGAAGCCCGCCCCGACGCCGCCGTGTGAAAGGCCGGGTCGATATAATCCGGGCCGCTTTTGAACGGCTGCACCGCGACGCCCTCGGCGCGCAGCGCGGCCAGCAGGCCCAGCATCAAGGTCGTTTTGCCGGTGCCGGAAGCGGGGGCAGAGATCAGCAGGCCGGGGGGGATCATGAAGAGGTCTCCGGGAAACGTGGCTCGGCCCCGACGGGGCGGAAGCGGCGGTCATAATCAGCGGCGTAAAGGCGGCTTTCGCTGAAATCTTCAGCGCCGAGGGCATGGCCAACGAGGATCAGCGCGGTGCGGGCCATTTCTTCGCCGACCTCGGTGCGCAGGGTCGAAAGCGTCGCTTTGACGATGCGCTGATCGGGCCAGCTTGCGCGCCAGACCACGGCAACAGGGCAGTCAGTGCCGTAATGCGGGGTCAGGTCTTCGACGACTTTATCCAGCACATGAACCGACAGATGGATGGCCAGCGTCGCCCCGGTGCGGGCGAAATTGGCGAGTGTCTCCCCTTCGGGCATCGCGGTGGCGCGGCCCGAGGTGCGGGTGAGGATGACCGATTGCGCCACGCCCGGCAGGGTCAATTCGGCCCCCAACTCAGCCGCCGCAGCGGCAAAGGACGGCACCCCCGGCGTCACGTCATAGGCGATGCCCATCTCGCGCAGCCGGCGCAGCTGTTCGCCCATCGCGGACCAGACCGACAGATCACCGGAATGCAATCGCGCCACATCATGCCCTGCGGCATCGGCGGCGGCGATTTCTTCCATAATGTCGTCCAGCGACAGACGCGCGGTGTTGACGATGCGCGCGCCCTCGGGACAGTGGCTTAGCAGCGCTTCGGGCACCAGCGATCCGGCATAGAGGCAGACCGGGCAGGCCGCGATCAGGTCACGCCCGCGCAGGGTGATGAGATCCGCCGCCCCCGGGCCCGCTCCGATGAAATGTACAGTCACGGTGTTTTTCCTTTCGTCTCGGCAATCGCCGCAGTTGCCATGGCATCGCCCGAAACGACGCGCTCGGCAACCAATACGGCCCCCGGCCCGGCGGCGGCCAGCGCGGCGGCTTCCGAGAGTGACCCGGTGCCGAAACGGTCTTCGATCCGGGCCGATTGTGTGGGTGTGATCATGCGGGCTAAATCCTCGGTGGTGATGCCAAGCCCCGGCACCCCCAATTCTTGAGCAAAGTCGCGAAACACGGTCGCGCGGGCCTTTGCTGCCTCGGTCACCAGCGCGTCGATCTTGAGGCCGTCGGGGTTTGCCCGTGCCAGCGCATCGCGCAGGGATGCCACGCTTGCCGCGCCCCGAAATCCGATCCCGGCCATTCTCATAGTGTCACGCTCCATTGTACCACGGGCCGCAGCGGCTGCCAGCCGCGCATTGTGCCAAGCGGGGCGGCCTGCGCCAGTTCGATCCGAAAAAGACTGCCCCCATGCGCCGCGTGAAGCTGCGCCAAAAGCGCCTCGGTTTCCAGCGTCACCCCATTGGCGACCAGCCGCGTGCCCGCTGGTAGCGCAGGCAGAAGGGCATCGTAAAGCGCCGCATTCCCCCCACCGCCAACAAATACAACATCAGGCAAGGGATGCCCCGCCCAGACCTCCGGCGCGCGGCCATGGGTGACCTGCATCCGGGCGTTCAGGCCGAAATCTGCGATGTTCCGGGTGATATTTTCCACCCGGGCTGCGTGCTGTTCAAATGCGATTGAGTGGCCACCCGCGAGACAGAACTCAACCGAGACCGAGCCGCTGCCTGCGCCGATGTCCCACAGCAGGTCCCCGGGCCGGGGAGCAAGGGCCGAAAGTGTCAGCGCCCGCACCGGCGCTTTGGTGATTTGGCCGTCGCTCGCAAAGCAATCATTCGGCAGACCGGGGGTGCGCGGCAAGCCGATGCCTTCGGGCAGCTCCACGCCAACTGCCACAGGCGCCTGCACATCCGTCAGATCAAACCTGTCAGCCTGCACCGTGCGCAGCCGCGCATCGGGGCCGCCAAGCCGTTCGGCCACATGCATCTGCGCCGCGCCCGCGCCCTGTTCGCAGAGGAACTGCGCCAGTGCCGCGGGCGCATCCCCATCACGCAACAGACAAATCATCCGCCCTTTGGGACGCAACGCACCGCGCAATTGCGCCAGTGGTGCCGCGTGCAGCCCGTGGCAGGTGACCTCCTCCAGCCGCCAGCCAAGCGCATTGGTCACCAGCGAGAATGTTGAGGGCGCGGGCAGGCTGCGCCATTCGCTGGGGTCCAGCGCACCGACGATGCTGCCGCCTGCGCCAAACCAAAAGGGATCGCCCGACACCAGCATCGCCACCCGCTTGCCCCGCTCGGCCAGCACCGGCTCGACAGAGAAAGGCACCGGCCAAGCGCGCCCGCGCGTGCCCGCAGCCCCCCGTTCCAAGTGACGCGGCCCGCCAAAGATCACCTCGGCCTGCGCCAGCGCCGCACGGCTTGCCGGGGGCAAGGCATCCGCGCTATCGTCGGGCATTCCGATGATGCTGAGCCAAGGGTCACCCATTATGCGCGTCCTTCTTTTGGGTGGCACCACCGAAGCCAGCGCCATGGCGAGCGCCTTGGCAGAGGCCGAGATTGATGCGGTCTTTTCCTATGCCGGACGCACCGACAGCCCTGTGGCCCAGCCCCTGCCGACCCGCGTCGGCGGCTTTGGTGGCGTGGCGGGGCTGGTGGATTATCTCAAGGCCGAAGCGATCACCCATGTCATCGACGCCACCCATCCCTTTGCTGCGGGCATGAGCAACAACGCCTTTGTCGCCTGCGCCCGACAAAACCTGCCGCTGGTGCGGTTCGAGCGCCCGCCGTGGGAGCCGCAGGAGGGTGACGATTGGACCTTCGTGCCTGACATCACCGATCTGCCCGCCGCCCTGCCAGACAGCCCGGCGCAGATCTTTCTGGCCATCGGTAAGCAGCAATTGGCGCTTTTCGCCGCAAAGCCACAGCACCGGTATCTGCTGCGCCTTGTCGATCCGCCGCAGGGATCGCTGCCGCTGCCACGGGCGACGGTCGTGCTGGCGCGGGGTCCGTTCGACGTGGCGGGTGACACCGCGCTGATGCAGACCCATGCGATCACCCATGTGGTCGCCAAAAACGCCGGTGGCAGCGGCGCGCGGGCCAAGCTTGATGCCGCCCGCGCGCTTGGCCTGCCGGTGCTCTTGGCCGACCGGCCCGTTCTGCCGGGCAAGGTGGCCGCCAATGATGTGACCGAAGTGATGCATTGGCTACATCATACCGCGCTGCGCGGCGTATAGACATAGCGCCCGACCCGCCGGGTCGCGGAATTGCCGACGATCACCACGGTGCGCATATCCGCCATCTCGGGCGTGGCCTCGCCCAATGTGACGGTATTGAACGCTTCTTCGGGTGTGGTCACGGCGCGGGCGAAGGTGATCAGCCGATCCGGCCCGCATTCGGCGCGCAGAATCTCCAGCGCTTCGGCAAATTGATGCGGGCGCGACTTGCTGCGCGGGTTGTAGAAGGCCATGGCGAAATCCGCCCGCGCGGCCATGCGCAGGCGGTGCTCGACCATCGTCCAAGGCTTAAGATTATCGCTGAGGTTGATCGCACAGAAATCATGTCCCAACGGCGCGCCAAGGCGGGCTGCTGCCGCCAGCATCGCTGTGATACCGGGCAGCACGCGGATGTCGACGCTCTCAAACGCCGGGTCACGCTCTACCGCTTCAAACACCGCCGAGGCCATGGCAAAGACGCCCGGATCGCCGGAAGACACCACCACAACCCGCGCGCCGGCCTGTGCCAATTGCAGCGCATGGGTCGCGCGGTCCAACTCCACCCGGTTGTCAGTGGGATGCAGCGTCAGCCCTTCGCGCGGGGCGACGCGGGCAACATAAGGGATATAGCCGATGACATCGGTGGCCTGCGCCAGCGCCTCGGTCACCTCGGGTGTCACCAGTGCGTCGTCACCGGGGCCAAGGCCCGCGATATAAAGGGTGCCGCTCATGTGTCTGCCTCCGGTCTGCGGCCCTGACCGTGGACCAAGACGATCGCGAAATAGGGGCAATCGTCGTCCGCCACGTCGGCAAGTTTCGCCACCCGCTGATCGGGCATCGTGCCCCGCTCCACCAGCCATGCATCGTCCAGCTTGCCTGCCGCCGCGAGTGCTCGGCGCACGGTTGGCAGGTTGCGGCCCGTTTTCATCACCACGAGCGCATCGGCGCGTTTCATATGCTCGGTCAATTCGGCCTCGGGCAATGTGCCCATCAGCACGGTCATCACGTCATCGCCCCAAGTGAAGGGGGTATCCAGCGCGTTCCAGCAGCCCACCATACCGGGGATCGCGGGCAGTACCTCAACCTCGGCGCGGCCCTGAAGCCGGGTGTGTAGATGCATGAATGAGCCATAGAAAAAGGGGTCACCTTCACACAGCACAACCACCTCGTGAACTTGCGACAATTCCGCCAGCCGGTCTGCCCATTCGGCATAGAAGGCAACCATCTGAGCGCGGTACTCTTCGGAATCGAACCGCAGCTCCGTGGTCACAGGATATTCCATCGCATATTCCACGACATCATCGCGCAACATGCCCTCAACGATGCGGCGCGCCTGCCCCGCACGGCCCTTTTTGCGGAAATACGCCAGATGCCGCGCGCCGCGAATAGCACGGTCGGATTTCACGCTCATCAATTCCGGATCGCCGGGGCCGAGGCCTGCGCAAACTACCTTGCCCATCTTCATTCCACCCTGCTTGCCAGTGCGTTCACCGCCGCCACGGTGATCGCCGATCCGCCCAAACGCCCCTGCACAATCATCGAAGGCACCGGCAGATCCTGCATCAAGGCCTCTTTCGATTCCGCCGCGCCGATGAAGCCCACTGGGCAGCCGATGATCGCCGCCGGGCGCGGGCAATCGGGGTCTTCGAGCATGTTGAGCAGATGAAACAGCGCCGTCGGCGCGTTGCCGATGGCCACCACCGCGCCTTGCAGATGCGGCCGCCACAGTTCCAGCGCAGCGGCGGAGCGGGTGTTGCTCATCTTCGCAGCCAAATCCGGCACCGAGGGGTCGCGCAGGGTGCAGATCACTTCATTCTCGCGCGGCAGGCGTTTGCGGGTGATGCCTTCGCTGACCATATAGGCATCGCAGAGGATCGGCGCGCCGTCCTCCAGCGCCGCCCGCGCGGCAACGGCCATGCCTTCGGAAAAGCGGATATGTTCCTCCAGCCCGACCATGCCGGCGGCGTGGATCATGCGCACGGCGACGATCTCTTCCTCAAGGGTGAAGCGCGCCAGCGCCGCCTCCGCGCGGATGGTGGCGAAGGACTGGCGGTAAATCTCGGCACCGTCGGTGATATAGCTATGGGGCATCGGCGGACTTTCTAAAGTAAGAGGCGATGGCGGCGGGGGTTAGCCCGCGCAGATCAGGGGCCGCATCGGCGCGGGCATTGCGGATGAGGTCATATTGCCCCGGCGCGGTGGCGGTCAGGGTGATATCGGTCGCGCGCGGTGCAGCACAGCCCTTGGCGCAGCCTGAGAGATGCAGGCGTTGGCCTTGCGGCACCGAAGCAGCGAGGTCGCGCGCCAGCCTACGCGTTTCGCCGCGTGCCTGCGCGCAACCGGGCGCGCCGATACAGGCGACGACGCGCAAGAGCGGGTCGTTGGCATCGGTGATGAGGCTGGGCAGGTCAGGCAGGGCCGTCGCGCCTTCGATCAGCACCACCCGCCACGGGGTCAAGCGCAGCGGGCCAAGGTTGGCAAGGGCAGTGAGTGTTTCTGCGTCCATCTGACCAAAAGCACAGGCAACCAGCGCGCCCGCTGGGTAGTGGCCAAGCGCCGGTGTGCCGAGGCCGCTTTGCCGGGGATGGTCGAAACCAGAAGGGAGGGTCGCCCCCGCCTTCAAAGCACGTGCGGCGCGGCTGGCACCCTGCGCGCGAACCCATGCGGCCAATGCGATAGCCTCGGCCACGGCGGTATCGCGGGAAATGAGCTTCCCCATCGCCGCACCCTCGGCGCAGAGTAAAAGCTGCCCCTCCGCCGATCGCTCAAATCGAATGTCGGCGGGGTCACCCTGCAACACCGGCTGGGGCCCAGCATCGACCGCATAGCCAAATTTGCTCGATACATCGGGCAGCGCATGGATCTCAGCGGCGGTGATCAATTGCTGGGTTAGGAAATCCGTATCATCACCTGCCTGCAAGAAAGGCGTGATCATGATATTGCGCCGCCGTTCCGCACCCTCATCTACGTCGATCAGGGCCAGCGCGCGCAGGGCGTCGATTAGCCCCTCATGCCGTTCTGGATCAACACCCCGCAGTTGCAAATTGGCCCGGTTCGACAGATCAATCACCCCGTTCCCATAGTGCTGCGACAGGCCTGCGACGCCGCGCGCTTGGGCTGGGGTCAACCGCCCCTGTGGCACCCGGAGGCGGACCACCAACCCATCGCCGGACAGCATCGGGCGCAACGCGCCGGGGCACCAGCCCTTTATGACCGGTGCAACGCTCACTGCACCCCGTCCAACGCAGCCGAGATCGAATTGCGGCGGGTCACCCAAAGCCCAGCGTCCCGGAGCGCTGCAAAACGGTCGCGCATGGCCTGCAGCGCGGCAGGGTTCTCGGCCTCCATGAAGGCCACCAGATCGTCGCGGCCAAGCGTGGCGTCGAAATAAAGGTCAAAGAGATGCGCGGGCACCTCGCGTGTCAGATGCGCAAAGGCGGCAAGATTGTCGAGCGTCGCCGCCACCTCTGCCGCGCCGCGAAAACCGTGGCGCATCATGCCGCTGGCCCAGCCGGGATTGGCGGCGCGGGCGCGCACGACACGGGCGATTTCCTCGGGCATGGACCGCGCGCGGGGGCTGCCAGCGCGGGTGTGGTCAAGGTGGTACATCGACGGTTTCTGCGCGCCGAGATGTGCCATCGCCGCGGCAAAACCACCTTCGTGGCTGGCATAGTCCGACGCCAACAGGATATCGCTTTCGGCCAAGTCCTGCACATGGGCAAAACCATCGGCGCGGTGCAACTGCGCCTCCAGCGCGGCGCGGTCTTGATGCGCTTCGCCTTGGGCATTGATCGCCCATTCTGACCCGCTGAGCCATGCCTCCCCAGCCGCCGCTCTGCCCGCGTCGGAATAGTCTTGCAAGGCCGCTTCCATGTTCACGCCGTAAAGGCCGGGCTTGGGGCCAAAGACGCGCGGCGTGCGGGTGAGGTAGGGGTTCATATCGGGCGCTTCTTCACGCTCGGCCAGCGCTGCGGAACCGGCTTCAAAGATCTGCCCCAGCCCTGGAAACACATCGCGGAACAGGCCCGAGATGCGCAACGTCACATCGATGCGCGGACGGTCCAACAGGGTCAGAGGGATCACCTCAAAGCCCGATACCCGTTCGCTGCCGTCATCCCATTTCGGCGCGAGCCCCGCAAGATGCATGGCCATAGCGACCTCTTCGCCCGCCGTGCGCATGGTGGCCGAGCCCCACAGATCAATCACCAGCCCGCGCGGCCAATCGCCGTTGTCTTGCAGATGGCGCCGTAGCAATTCTTCGGCCAGCTTAACGCCCTGCGCGTGGGCGGCCCGGCTGGGCACCCCGCGCGGATCAACGGCATAGAGATTGCGCCCCGTGGGCAGCACATCCGAGCGCCCGCGATAGGGAGAGCCGGAAGGGCCAGCAGTGACGCGCCGCCCCGCAAGCGCGGTCAGCAGCCCATCCCATTCGCCCTTTCCCGCGCCAAAGATGTGGAGGCCATCGCCGTATTGGCTTTCCTTGATGTCGCAGACGAAGGCGTCAATTCGGGTCAGCGCCTCGGCAGCGGAACTGGCGGCATCAAGGCCAAGGTCATCTTCGACCCCCGCCGCCTGCGCCTCGGCGCGGATCGTGTCGACCAGCCGGTCGCGCCGCGCGGGGTCGAGCCCATCGGCGGTGGAATATTCATCCAGCAGCCGTTCCAGACGCAACAGCCCCTCGGGCGTTTCGCTGTCTTTCAACGGGGGTGGCAGATGGCCCAAGGTCACGGCCCCGATGCGCCGCTTGGCCTGTGCCGCTTCGCCGGGATCGTTGACGATAAACGGATAGATCACTGGCAGATCGCCGGTCAGCGCCTCGGGCCAGCAGTCGTCTGACAGGGCCACGGCCTTGCCCGGCAGCCATTCCAGCGTGCCATGCGCGCCGATGTGCACCAACGCATGATGCCCCTGCGCGCGCAGCCATAAGTAAAACGCCACATAGGAATGGCGCGGGGTGCGGGCGAGGTCGTGATAGCTGTCTTCGCGGTCCGTCAGATCGCCGCGTTCGGGTTGCAGCGCGACCAGCGCGTTGCCGCAGGTTTGCGCGGCGAAGTGGAACGCGCCGTCCTGAGCCAGCGGGTCATCCTCGGCCTGCCCCCATGCATTGCTAAGGTCATCGCGCAGCGCCTGCGGCAGGCTGGCCAAAGCGGCACGGTAATCAGCCAGCGGCCAAGAGATGCGCTGCTGGGTGAGGCTACGGCCAAAGCCGATCTGCGGCGTGACGCTATAGCCCTCGCCCGCCAAACGCATCAGCATGTCTTCGACACTGGCCAGCGCATCAAGCCCGACCGCGTGGGCCAGTTGATCGTCCCGCCCCGGATAGGTCGAAAGCACCAGCGCCAGTTTGCGCGCCTCGGCAGAGGTTTGCGCAAGTCGTTGCCAGCCAAGTACGCGCTCTACGACCGCTGCGATGCGGGCATCCTCGGCCCGGTGGGCGAAGCGGGAATATTGCAGATCAGGGTCGCGTTTTTCGGGGCTTTTGAAACTGACGACGCCGGTGAAAATGCGGCCATCCACTTCGGGCAGCACAACATGCATGGCCAGATCGGCGGGCGAAAGGCCGCGCTCGCTTTCGTCCCAATCACGCCTTCGCGCGGTGGATAGCGCCACTTGAAACACCGGGCAGCCCGGCGCGTCGAGCGGGGAGGTGCCGTCATCACCGCGCCCCGAAAAGGCGGTGGCGTTGATGATGGAAACGGGGTTCATCGCGGCGAGCGCGTCCCCCAAAAAGGCTCGCGCGGGATCGGATTTCAGCGACGGCACAAACAGCCCGATGGCATTCAGCCCCGCCGCACGCAACGCGCGGATCAGCGCATCGACGGGCGCGGTATCGGCGGCCAGAAGGTAGCTGCGGTAGAAGGTGACAGCGACGGTATCGCCCGCCGCATCGGCGAAAGGCACAACGCCTTGATCGGGGTCGTAATAACCACAATCGGGCACCGTTTTCGTGCCCATCACCGGCCCGGCATAGAACCCCGCCGCCAGCGCCATCTGCGCAAGTGCGGCCTGCGCCGCCACCGGCCCGCCCGCGTCACATAGATGCGCAAGACGGCGCAGTGTAGAGACAGGCAGCGTTGAATGCGCGTCCAGCCCCGGATCTTCGCGCCCATCGGCGGGCAGCACGGCCAGCGCGATGTCATTCCGGCGGGCGAAATCTTGGACCTGCATGATGCCGTAGGGCCAGTAATTCTCGCCCCCGATGAGGCGGATCAGGATGCCCTTGGCCCCGGTCAGCGTCTGTTCGATGTAGTTGTCGACCGACGCAGGGTGCCGCAGCGCCACGAGGTTGCACAGCCGCAGGGAGGGCAGCTTGCCCTCCTTGCCGCCACCGCGATGCCAGCCTGCCGCGAAAGCGCCGAGGTCACTGTCGGAAAACGACAGCACCACCAGATCAGCGGGCGTTTGGCCCGGATCATAGGGGGTGTCGGTATCCTCCAACCCGTGGCTTTCGCGAAAGACGACATGCATGCGCGGTTAGGCTCCCAATACGTCGCGGATTACGGCGAGGTTGATGTCGTCATGTTCAGCGATGACCACCAAATGCCCCGCGCGCGGATCGCTGCCCCAAGGGCGGTCGAACTGCTGACGCACCCGCGCGCCCACGGCCTGCACCAACAGGCGCATTGGTCTGCCCTCGACAGCGACATAGCCCTTCACGCGCAGGATGTTCTGCTCACGCGCGAGCCGCTCGATTGCGGCGACCAGCGCCTCGACATCCGACACTTCCGGCATCGGGATCACCACGGTTTCGAAATCATCATGCTCGTGATCGTCGTGGCCATCATGGTGCGAAGGACGCGCAGCGAGGTCGTCTTCGGCAGCGGCATTGAGGCCCAGCACGACCTTGGGGTCGATCACACCTTCGGTCATCTCAAGGATTGGGATCTCGCGCGGGCTCTCCGCTTCGATCACCTTGCGGGCTTTGGCGAGCCCTTCTGGGCCGGCCAGATCGGCCTTGGACATCAGGATAATGTCGGCGCAGGAGATTTGATCTTCGAACACCTCAGACAGCGGAGTTTCGTGGTCGAGACTGTCATCGGCCAGACGCTGCGCATCAACGGCGGCGACATCAGCGGCAAAAGTGCCTGCGGCCACGGCCTCGGCATCGGCCAGCGCGATCACGCCATCGACGGTGATCTTCGAGCGGATCGCGGGCCAGTCGAAGGCCTTAAGCAGCGGTTTCGGCAGGGCCAGCCCGGAGGTTTCGATCAGGATGTGATCGGGGCGGGTCGGCAGGGCCATCAGCGCCTCAATGGTCGGGATGAAATCATCCGCCACGGTGCAGCAGATGCAGCCATTGGCCAGCTCGACGATGTTTTCAGCCGGGCAATCCTCAATGGCGCAGGATTTCAGGATGTCGCCATCAACACCCACTGTGCCGAACTCATTAACCAGCACGGCAAGGCGACGCCCGCCTGCATTGGTCATCAGGTGGCGGATCAGCGTGGTTTTACCGGATCCGAGAAAGCCGGTGATGACGGTAACGGGAATTTTGGCGAGATCGCTCATGAGGTAGGCTCCTGCGGCAGGGTCAAAGGGGGGATACGCGCAAGGCTTTGCTTGCGAAAGATAACCGGGCGTTCGCGCCATGGCACAAGCCCGTCTTCGGTGGCGGCATAGGCGGCGGCACCAGCAAGGATGTCGGCGGCGTCTTCCTTGGTCAGACGGCCATAAACATAGGACCATTTGCCGGGCGCAGACAGTGCCACGGCAGCACCCTGCGAACAGGCGGAAAGACATTGCACCGGCACGATTGTTACGCCCTCGGGCGCGCCTGCGGCGTCAAGGGCGGCATGAAGCTGCGCACCGGGGCGCGGCGCATCTTCTTCCAGCACCTCACCTGCGCGGCAGGTCATACAGACATGTAGGGTCGTGCTCATTGATCTGATCCCATCGGGTTATGCGTGCCGGGTATGCGCTCCGGCCCGTTATGAAAAGGGGAAGCGGGGCGATTATTCAACTGTCAGCACCTCGCGCGCGGTAATCGGCGCACCGTTTACCGCGAAGGGGCGGTGGTCATTGGCATTGAGCGTGACCTCAACCGTAACCTCGCCCTTGGGCAGATCGGGCAGATGCAGCCACGGGCCGTAAAGGCGCCCGATCTTGGTGCCGTTGACATAGACATGGGCATGGCCCTCGCCCGGCTGGTGGTCGCCGCTGGCGTTTTGCGGCGCAAAGGCGAAGCCTTCGGTTTCCACGAATAGGTTATGGCCCGACATTGGGTCAGGCGTCACGCGGATCGCAAGGCTTGGGGTGTCTTCGTCGATAAGCGTGAGAGGTTGGCCGTGCATCTGTGCGTGATCCGTGCCGCCGTGGTCCATCCCGCCATGAGCGGCAGGGTCGCCGTGGTCATGACCGTCAAAGGTCACGCCGTTGCTCGCGGCGATGGCAAAACCAATGCCACCGCCAAAGACCAATCCGATGGCGAATAGTGCCAGTGATCTGTCCATCTTGACCTCCCTCAGGCGCTGCGCGCGCCTTCACGTTGCCAAAAGAAGCCGGCGAAGCTGCCCAGCAGCACCCAAGCGGCAAGGCCAATACCAAGTGCGCGGGCGGCAAATAGCGCGCCGATCTCAGTCGGCACCGGGCCGCTAAAGCTCTCGGGCTCGGGTGCGCCGACGATATGCGGGGCCATCAGCAACACCGCCGCGCCGATCCACGCGCCCCAGCCAGTGCCGAAGGTCAGCAGCCACATCGCCACCAACGCTGCTGCTGCGGTGGCAAACCACCAGATTTGCCGCGCGGTGATGTCCGCCGCGGCCACACCGGGCACTTCGGGCGCAAGGCTAAAGCCCGGCGCGAGGTGGAAAGCGACGAAACCGGCCACACCCCAAAGGATGCCCCAGCGGCCATCAATCACTGCGCCGCGCTCTTCGCCAAAGCTCATCGCGCCAAGTAGGATCAACGCATAGGCGGTATAGGTCAGCATGGTGAAGATCAGGCTCAGCCCATCACGGACGGCATCGAAACCGGGCAGATCGGGGTGCGCGCTGACCGCGTCGGCACCGAAATGCACCAGTGCACCGGTCTCATAAAGCTCAGCATGAAGCAGCACGGGCTGCACGAAATAGAGCTGCAACAGGCCGGTCAGCAGCCCGGCAGACGCCCCTGCAAAGAGGGCGGAGGTTAGGAAACGAGAGAACATCGAAATGGTCCTTGGATACGAAATGAAAGACGGCGCCGCGCATGAAGCGGGCCGAGACCGTCACCAGACCTCTAGACGTGGTAGACCCTTCCCAACGCGATATGCGGTGGAAAGTGAGCACAGCTGGTCAGCGAAAGGCTGGCAAAAGCAGACGGACGGCAGAATCACAGATAGCCGGACTGCGTGTTGGCAGCCCGGACCCCTGTGACAGTGACGTGGCGCTTAGTGGCAGGGAAAGCCTGTCGCGTGGCGCACGTCGTGGGCGGCATCATGCAATGCAGCGGCCTGCACATGGCCGGTCAGCGCCATCAGTGCCACACCCAATACGGCGGCGAACAGCGCCGGTACGAGTTTGCTGCGCGTGGCGCCGGCGGTCTTGATCCCAGCGGTCTTAATCATCGTCGTCATCTTCATTCTCCTTACCGTCACACCCGACGGCATCTAGCGTTTCACTTGCCTGGCAGGTCTCCTGGCTCGCGGGTCGTGACCTTTGCCCGCCTTCCCCGTCCGAATGGACAAGTGGCACGAGGGGCATTGGCTCACCGCTTACAGTCGCGGGGGCGGCTTCGGCTTCAGGGTCTTAGCGACCCCTTACTGAATTCCCTTTTCGGTCCCACACCATAGGGCGCTTTTCGGGACACCAAGCAGGTTCAATTACGCATTTTCGCCCCTCGATGACAAGTCGCATTTAAGCGGACGCCGCAACCGATACGAGAAACGTACCGTCAGGGGCTGTATATAGTGGATTAACATGGGGCGAATCCTACATGCGGGTTGACCCGGATGGCGCGGGCGGGGCACATTGCGGGCTACTTTCGTACTAAGGGCGGCGAATTGATGAATGATGACGTGGTGGCTGCCAATCGGTCGGCCCTGAACGAGGACATTCTCGGCAAAGTCGTTCGTCATGCACGCCTGCCGCTTTGCATCACCGACCCCACGCTTCCGGACAATCCCATCGTCTATGTGAACGAGGCTTTTACCGATCTAACCGGCTACACGCTGGATGAAATCGTGGGCCAGAACTGTCGTTTTTTGCAAGGGCCGGAGACCACGCGCGAGAGCGTCGATACGGTGCGCGAAATTTTGGTGGACCGCCGTGTCGATACGGTTGAGATCGTGAACTACCGCAAGGATGGAAGCCGATTTTTGAACGCCTTGCAGCTTGGTCCGATCAACGACGAGGCCGGGAACCTCGCCTATTTCTTCGGCTCGCAGTTGGATGTTTCCGAACGCCGCCAGGCCGAGCGGGAGCGCCGCGAACTGGCCGATGATGAGTTGCTGCACCGGCTACGCAATATCGTGAACGTCATGACCGCTATGGTGCGGATGACCTCGCGGGAGGAACCCTCTCCGGCGGCCTTTGCGGAAAAGGTCATCGACCGGCTGTCGGCTCTGGGTGCCGCGCATTTCGAAACGATTGGCCGCAGCGATCAGAAAGAGGTCGACTTTAGAACGCTGATGGGGCCGATCATGCGGGCCTATACCTCGGCCACCGAAGAGCAGATCACCTTAACTGGGGTGAACCCTGAAATCTCGCATCGGCTGGTCTCTCCGTTGACGCTGGCGCTGCACGAACTGGCCACCAACGCGGTGAAACATGGGGCGCTAAGCTCGGAAAACGGGCGTGTGTCGCTTGATGTCTCTATGCTGAAAGCGCCCGCGCGGATGCGGTTCATCTGGCAGGAAACCGGCGGGCCGGAAGTGACGAAATCTGACCGCAGCAGCGGGTCGCGGATCATCCAGTCGCTGACCCGCGCCGCGGGCGGCACATTGCAGTATGAGTGGCGGCGCGAGGGGCTGGTGGCGACAGCAGAATTTCCGATGTTTGCCCTGCTCGAAGGCTGACCGTTAAACGATCACCTTCTGCGCGGCCTGTTCGCCTACACCAAAGACCCGTTTGTACCGCGCGATTTCATCCGCCGGGCCCATCGCTTTATTGGGGTTGTCCGACAGTTTCACCGTAGGCCGCCCATTGGCGCTGACCGCTTTGCAGACAAGGCTGAAGGGTGCCAGCGCATCGTTCGGGACCAGCCCGCGGAAGTCATTGGTAAGCAGTGTGCCCCAGCCGAAGGAAATCTTGGCCTTGCCCGCAAACTGGGCGTGAAGCTCTTTAATCTTTTCCACGTCGAGCCCATCACTAAAGATGACCCGCTTGGTCGTCGGATCCTCCCCCCGTGCGCGCCACCAGTCGATGGCCGTCTGCGCCGCCGTGGCCGGATCGCCGCTGTCGATGCGGATGCCGGTCCAACCCGCCAGCCAATCGGGCGCGTGATCAAGAAAACCCTTGGTGCCATAGGTATCCGGCAGGATTATCCGCAGGTTGCCGTCGTGTTCGTCGTGCCAATCCGAGAGCACGTCATAGGGCGCGCGGGCGAGCTCTTCGTCATCATCGGCCAGCGCGGCATAGACCATCGGCAGCTCGTGGGCGTTGGTGCCAATCGCCTCTAGTTCGCGCATCATGGCGATGCGGCAATTAGAGGTGCCGGTAAAGGCATTGCCCAGCCCCTCATGCATCGCTTGCACGCACCAATCCTGCCAGAGATAGGAATGCCGCCGACGGGTGCCAAAATCGGCGATGGAGAGATTGTCTACCTCGCGCAGCGCTTCGATCTTTTCCCAAACGCGGGTCATCGCGCGCGCATAGAGCACCTGAAGCTCGAATTTGCCCATCGGGCCAAGTGCTGCACGGCTGCGCAGCTCCATCAACACGGCCAGCGCGGGGATCTCCCACAACATGACCTCGTGCCACTTGCCCTCAAAGGTCAGTTCAAATTGGTCGCCCTTCCGCTCCAGATGGTAGGGCGGCAGGCGCATGCCTTCGAACCATTCCATGAAATCGGGGCGGAACATCTGGCGCTTGCCGTAGAAGGTATTGCCGCGCAGCCAAGTGCTCTCCCCCCGGCTGAGGCTGAGCGAGCGGATGTGGTCGAGCTGTTCGCGCAGCTCACCCTCGTCGATCAGATTGGCCAGCGGGATATGCGTGGAGCGGTTGATCAGGCTAAAGGTGACCTGCGTGTCCGGCTTGTTGCGAAACACCGACTGGCACATCAGCAGCTTATAGAAATCCGTGTCGATCAGCGACCGCACGATCGGGTCGATCTTCCACTTGTGGTTATAGACGCGGGTGGCGATGTCGACCATGGGAGGTTCCTTGTTGCTTGCTTTCTTGTGCCAAGGGCGCGGCCCAATAGGCAAGGGTAAAGCGGTGGATCAGGCCAGCGTTACCCCCGCCGCGCGCATCCCCTCGCGGGATTTGGCGAGCGATCCGTCCAGATCAATGGCGCGGCACAGCTCTTCGCGGACATCGACATTGAAACCCAGTTTCGCCGCATCCACCGCCGAGAAGTTCACGCAGAAATCCAGCGCCAGCCCGACCATGGTCAGCCGTTCGATCCCGCGCGTGCGCAGGTAACCTTCAAGCCCCGTGGGGGTGCTATGGTCATTCTCAAAAAACGCCGAATAGCTGTCGATGTCTGGGCTATAGCCTTTGCGAATGATCAGATCGGCCCGGTCTGTTTGCAGATCAGGATGGAACTGCGCGCCGATGCTGCCTTGGATACAGTGGTCAGGCCAGAGCACTTGCGGGCCATAAGGCATGGTGACAATCTCATACGGCGCATTGCCGTCATGCGAGGACGCAAAGGATGAATGCCCCGCCGGGTGCCAATCTTGCGTCAGAACCACCGCGGCAAACTCGGGCATCAGCGCATTGATCCCGCGCAGAATCTCATCGCCTTGGGGCACTTCCAGCGCACCACCGGGGCAGAAATCATTTTGGACGTCGATCACGATCAGGGCATGGGTCATCGTCATTCTCCTTAACGAAAGGGGTAGGGCTGCGGGTGGGGTAGGTCAATGGCACGCCCCGGATTGAGCTTTGCGCCCGAAGCGCTTATTTGACGCTTATGTATACCATTGCCGCCCTATATCACTTCACCCGTTTCGAGGATCCCGCAGCGCTTAAGCCTGCGCTGCTGGCGCTTTGCGGGGCGCAATCGGTCATGGGCACGCTGCTTTTGGCGCCCGAAGGGGTGAACGGCACCATCGCCGGACCTCGCGCCGGGATCGACGCGGTGATCGCCCACCTGCGCGCCCTGCCCGGCTGCGCCGATCTGGAGTGGAAAGAGGCAACGAGCGATAAGCCGCCTTTTGGCAAGATGAAGGTCCGCATCAAGCGTGAGATCGTGACGATGGGCCAGCCCGATGTCGATCCGCGCGCCAAGGTGGGCCATTATGTTGATCCGAAAGAGTGGAACGAGTTGATCCGTTCCCCCGATGTGGCGGTGATCGACACGCGCAATAATTACGAAGTCGCCATCGGCACCTTTGAAGGCGCGGTCGACCCCCAGACCGAAAGCTTTGGCGAATTCCCCGAGTGGTGGGAGGCGAACAAAGAGCGTTTCCACAACAAGAAGATCGCGATGTTCTGCACCGGCGGTATCCGTTGTGAGAAGTCGACCAACTATCTGATCGGCCAAGGGGTGAATGATGTCTTTCACCTCAAAGGCGGCATTCTAAAATACCTCGAAGAGGTGCCCGAACAGGAAAGCACTTGGGAAGGCGATTGCTTTGTCTTCGACAACCGCGTCAGCGTCGGCCACGGGCTGCGCGAGGGGCCGCATATGCTCTGCCACGGGTGCCGCCGTCCGATCCTGCCTGAGGATACGAAACACGCCGGGTATGAGATCGGGGTTTCGTGCCATCAATGTGTGGACGAGACTTCGGATGCCGACAAGGAGCGTTTTCGCGAGCGGCAGCGGCAGATCATGTTGGCGAAAGAACGTGCAGCGCCAGATCAGAGCTAAGCGCCTTTAACGGTCCGACAGCGCAAATCCGGCATATGCAAAGGGCATGACCGCCCGGCGATAGCGCCCCAACTCGAACCGCGCCAGCGGGCCGCGCATGGGGGCGGGATAGGGCCGCTCGGGCGTTTTGCCGCGCACCAGATCGGCCAAAAGCGCGCCGGAATAGCTCGCCATTGCCACGCCATTGCCGTGGTAACACAGACCCGCGAACATGCCCGGCTGATCCGGCACTTCGCCCACAAACGGCATCCGGTTGCGCGCGATACAGACCATGCCCGACCAGCCATGCGGCGTTTCAACATTGCGCCACGCGGGGAACATCGCCTCGAAATCCGCCCGTGCGCGGCGCAGGGCACGCGCCTCGGACGCTGGGTTAGACAGCAGCCCGCCGCGCACGCCGAACAACATGCGATTGTCGGGCATTAGCCGGAAATAATGCAGCAGATGGCGGCTGTCATAGCTAGCTTGCTGGCTGGTCCAGCCTTGGGCGGCCAGCTCAGCTTCGGTCAAGGGCCGCGTCACGATCACACTGGACTGCGTCGGCATGTAACGCGCGGAAAGCCATAGCGGCAGGTCTTCCGATGAATAGCCGTTGGTGGCGATGATCACCCGCTCGGCGCGGATGCGGCCCTTGGGGGTGGTGACATCGAATGCACCATCACGCCGGGTCACGTTCAGGGCCGGGCTGTTGTGGTAGATCACCGCTCCCGCCTCTTCGGCGGCCTGCGCCAAGGCGGTCACATATTTGCGGGGGTTGAAGCCAAAACCAATCGGCACGGTGATCGCGCCTTCGAAACCCGCGTTTAGCCCTTCGGCGGCAAGGTCGGCCTTCTGGGTTAGCCGTGCCGTGACACCGTAGTTCTCTGCGTAGTGATCCAGCTTGCCGCGCATCTCATCGAAATCGCGGGGGCGGTGGGCGAGTTGGGTCTCGCCATCGGAATGTCGGTCGACATCGACACCGCGGGTGGTGATGAAATCCTCCACCTGCCGGATCGCGGCCAATTCGGCCTGCCGCCAACCGAGCCGCTCCTCCCGCCCAAATTTGCGATCCAGCGTGACGTCGTCGAGCATTCCGCCGCCTAGACAGCAAAAGCCCCCGTTCCGCCCAGATGCGCCAAAGCCGACACGCTCGGCCTCCAGCACCGTGGCCCCCACCCCGGCCTGGGCCAGATGCAGCGCGGCGTTGAGCCCGGTGAAGCCGCCGCCGATGATTACCACATCGGCTTGCGCGTCGCCTTGCTGCGCCTTGCGGTCTGGCGCGGCGCAGGTTTCATCCCACCAACAGCCCGCACGCGGCGCTTCGGAATAGGCGAAAGCCGGGTAGATACGCTTCACGTTGCGGGCCGTTCTGCCGCGCGGGCCTCCTCCTGCGCGCGCAGGCTTGAGCGTTTGCTGACCAGCGATGCCGTGATGACGCCGACAGTGACGATGGCGATCATGATCGTCGAGAGCGCGTTGATTTCTGGCGATACGCCAAGCCGCACGGCCGAGAAGATCTTGATCGGCAGCGTCGTCGCCGACGGCCCAGCGGTGAAGGAGGCGATCACCAGATCATCAAGGCTGAGCGTGAAGGCCAGAAGCCAGCCCGAGATGACCGCAGGCGCAATGATCGGCAGGGTCACCAGACGGAATGCCTCCCAAGGAGATGATCCAAGATCAAGCGCGGCCTCTTCCAGAGACCGGTCAAAGGACACCAGCCGCGAGGAGACGACGACCGAGACATAGCACATCGAAAAGGTCGTATGCGCCAGCACGATGGTCAGCACGCCGCGGTCCAGCCCGATGCCGATGAAGAGCAAGAGCAGCGACAGACCGGTGATCACCTCGGGCATGACCAGCGGCGCATAGATCATGCCGGAAAACAGCGTTCGCCCCATGAACCGCCCGCCGCGCACCAGCACATAGGCGGCCATCGTGCCCAGCACCGTGGCGATCGACGACGAAATCACCGCGACCTTGATCGTCACCCAAGCGGCGTTCAGGAAGGCCTCATTCTGCAGCAACTCGCTATACCAGCGGGTTGAAAAGCCAGCCCAGACCGTCACCAATTTGGAGGCGTTGAAGCTGTAGATCACCAGAATGATCATCGGCAGATAAAGAAAGGCAAACCCCAGCGTCAGCGAGGTCACGTTGAACCATGTCATCCGCTTCATTGTTCGGCCTCCGCCTGCTTTTGCTGGTTGCGTTGGAACAGGATGATCGGGATGATCAGGATCAGCAGCAAGATCACGGCAACAGCACTCGCCACCGGCCAATCGCGGTTGTTAAAGAACTCTTCCCACAGCACTTTGCCGATCATCAGCGTGCCCGAACCGCCCAGCAGCGAGGGGATCACGAATTCGCCCAAGGCCGGAATGAAGACCAGAAAACTGCCCGCCACGATACCGTTGCGCGACAGTGGGATCGTCACCAGCCAGAAGGCTTGCAGACGCGAACAGCCCAGGTCTTCGGCGGCCTCGTTCAATGATTCATCCAAACGGTCAAGCGCGGCATAGATCGGCAGGATCATGAAGGGCAGATAGGTATAAACGATGCCGATATAGACTGCCGTGTTGGTATTAAGGATCTGTAAAGGCTCTGCAGTTAAACCCACCCACATCAACAGTTGGTTCAGCAGCCCTTCGTTGCTCAAAATGCCCATCCACGCGTAGACGCGGATCAAGAAAGAGGTCCAGAACGGCAGGATCACCAACATCATCAACGTGGCACGCCACTCTTCGGGGGCGCGGGCCATGCCGTAGGCGATAGGATAGCCGACCAGCAGCGTGAAGGCGGTTGAGATCAACGCGATGCGCAGCGAACTGAGGTAGGCTTTCCAATAAAGGTCATCAGAGGCCAGAAAGGCGAAATTCTCGAAATCCAATTGGGCGAAAAGCGCACTGATGCCGTCCTTGATGGTCGGCGTATAGGGCGGGATCGCCAGCGCCGTGTCAGACAAGGAGATTTTGAAAACGATCAGGAAAGGCACCAAAAACAGCGCTAGCAGCCAGAAATATGGGACCGCGATCAGGGCGAAACGACGCATATTCATTGCGCCAACAAAACGCCTGCGGTGGCGCTCCATGAAATCCAGACCGGGTCTTCCCAAGTGATGTCACGACGGGCGATGCGGCGGGTGTTGGCCGTCTGCGCCTTGATCACCTGCCCGCCGGGCAGTTCGACATGATAGGTGGAGAGGTTGCCTAAATACGCGATATCCAGCACTTTGCCCTGTAGCGCATTAGGCGCATCCTCGGGCTGCTCGGTCGTGATGCGGATCTTCTCGGGGCGGATCGCCAGATGGGCCTGCTGGCCTTCGCTGAATGGCACGGCAGAGGTCGCCGTCAGCGGCGGCTGCCCGTCGATCCAATTTAAATGGTACTGGTCTTGTCCAATGGCCTTGGTGTTAGCTTCGATGATGTTCACGTCACCAATGAAGTCGGCCACATAAACGGAATTCGGCGCCTCATAGATCTCAGCCGGGGTGGCCACTTGAATGACACGGCCCTCGTCCATCACCGCCACGCGGGAGGCAACGGTCATCGCCTCTTCTTGGTCGTGGGTCACGATGACAAAGGTGGTGCCGGTGGATTCTTGAATGTCCATCAGTTCAAACTGGGTGTCTTGCCGCAGTTTCTTGTCGAGCGCGCCCAAGGGTTCATCGAGCAACAAAAGCTTCGGCGCTTTGGCAAGGGATCGCGCCAATGCCACGCGCTGCCGTTGGCCACCAGAGATCTGATGCGGCTTACGGCGGGCGAACTTTTCAAGACGGGTGAGTTTCAGCATCTCGGCCACGCGTGCCTCGATCGCGTCTTTGCCCATCTTATCGCGACGCAGACCAAAAGCGATGTTGTCCCAAACGCTGAGATGCGGGAACAGCGCGTAGGACTGGAACATCATGTTCACCGCCCTCTTGTTCGGCGGGACCGGCGCGATGTCTTGCCCGGCCAATTCGATCCGCCCGGCGGTTGGGTTTTCAAACCCCGCCAGCATCCGCATCATCGTCGTTTTGCCGCAGCCCGAGGGGCCAAGCAGCGCGAAGAATTCTTGCGCGTAGATGTCCAGCGATAGATCGTCGATGGCGACGAATTCACCAAATTTCTTGGTGACATTCTTAAAGCGAATAAGCGGTTTTTCGTCGGGATCATTCCACGGGGCGAAGACGGTTGGGCTCACGGTTGAGACATCCTTTGATCAGGTCGCGAGGGCAAGAAAAAGGGGCGCGACCTGACTGGCCGCACCCCCTGTCTCAGATCAGGTACCGGACTTGATCTTGGTCCAGAGCCGGGTCACCACGCGCTGAACTTTTGGCGGGTAAGGTGTGGTGGTGAACAGATTGTCCAACGCCGCCTCAGAAGGGTAGATCGCCGGGTCGCCGATCACATCTTCGACCAGATGCTCTTGCGAGGCTTTATTGCCGTTCGCGTAGTACACATAGTTCGACGCGGCCGCCATATTTTCGGCGTCCATGATGAAGTTCAGAAACTTATGCGCGCCCTCGGGGTTTGGCGCATCGACCGGGATGGCCATTTGGTCGAACCACATCTGCGCCCCTTCGGAGGGAGCGTTATAGGCAACTTCAACGCCGTTATCAGCTTCGGCCGCGCGGTCACGGGCCTGCAAAATATCGCCGGACCAGCCGACTGCGACGCACACATCGCCGTTCGCCAAGGCATTGATATATTCCGAGGAGTGGAACTTCTGAATATAGGGGCGGATCGGCATGAAGACGCCTTCGGCCTTCGCGATCACGTCGGGGTCATGGCTGTTGGGGTCTTCGCCGATGTAGTTCAGCGCCGCAGGGATCATCTCGGCAGGGGCGTCGAGGAAATGCACGCCACAGTCGGCCAGCTTTTCCATATTGGCGGGATCAAAGACCAAGTCCCAAGAGTCGACCGGGGCGTCTTCACCCAGTGCTTCTTTGACCTTGCCGAGGTTTACGCCGATGCCGGTGGTGCCCCACATGTAGTTGATCGAATGCGCATTGTCGGGATCATATTGTTCGGTCCGCGAAGAAACCACGTCCCACATATTCTCAAGGTTGGGCAGCTTGGAGGTGTCCAGTGGCTGGAATGCCCCGGCAGTGATCTGGCGCTGCAGGAAGGTGCCCGTGGGGACGACCACGTCATAGCCCGACCCACCGGACAGCATTTTGGTTTCCAACATTTCGTTGCTGTCGAACACATCGTAGACCAGTTCGATGCCGGTCTCTTCTTCAAATTTTTCCAGCAGGGATTCGTCGATATAGTCGGACCAGTTATAGACCCGGACCGTTTCCGCAGAGGCCGCACCTGCCATCAAGGTGGCAACGGCGACGCTGCTTAGTAGCACATGTTTCATTTCATACTCCCGTTAGACAGGTCGGGTTGATCCCCACCTTTCATCAATTTGATCAAGTTTTGCCTCTTCGGGCAAGATGGTTTATGCTTTCATGCAGAATGAAATGCTGCAAGCTACGGCGAAACAAGACGGAAAGACCGCTCCCATGGGTTCAGAAAAAACCGATTCGAGACTGCTTCCCGCCGCCGACGCGGCGGTCAAAACACCGATCCATCAGCATGTTTATGAACGCCTGCGTAAGATGATTCTTTTCGGCGATCTGGCCCCCGGACAGGGGGTCACGATCCAAGGTTTGACCACCGCCCTTGATGCGGGGATGACCCCCGTACGCGAGGCCATTCGCCGTCTGACATCCGAAGGCGCGTTGACCCATCTGGGCAACCGTCGCGTCACCGTGCCCGAACTGACCCACACGGGCCTTGAAGAGCTTAAGTTCATGCGTGAAACCCTTGAGCCTGAGCTGACCAGACGCGCCGCGGAACGCATGACAGAAGGGCGTTTAACAGCGTTGAATGACTGCGACACGGCGTTGAACCACGCGATCGACCGCGGCGATGTGGGCGGCTATCTAATGCAGAACTACAACTTCCATGCGATGATCTACGACCTTGCCGAAGCCCCGATCATGGCCGCCACAGTAGACCGACTTTGGCTGCGGTTTGGCCCGTCGCTTCGGGTGGTTTGCGGGCGCTATGGCACCAGCAATCTGCCCGATAAACATGCAGAACTTATGGCTGCCTTTTCTGCGGGCAATGTCACCCTCGCCGGGGAGGTCATGGCAGGCGATGTTGCCCAAGGAATGACCCAAATCCGCGCCGCGCTCGATGGGCAACCCATTCCGCGTTGATTCGATTGACATGCTATAATTTGATCATATCCTGCGGCGAAGCTTAATTTCCACGCAGATAGAAGGTGCACACCCATGCCGCCCATCACGAATCACCTCCCCACCGCGGACCTACAGGCCCTCGATGCGGCGCATCATATGCACCCTTTCACCACCAACGACGACTTGGGCAAAAAAGGCGCACGCGTCATCACGCGGGCAAAAGGCATCTATTTGACCGACAGCGAGGGCAATGAAATCCTCGACGCGATGGCGGGGCTTTGGTGCGTGAACCTTGGCTATGGTCGCGAAGAGATGGGCCAAGTGGCCGCGCGGCAGATGAATGAACTGCCCTATTACAACACCTTCTTTCAAACGACCCATGTGCCTGCCATCGCGCTGGCCAAAGAACTGGCCGACCTCGCCCCCGGTGATCTGAACCACGTCTTTTTCGCTGGCTCCGGGTCAGAGGCGAATGACACCAATTTGCGCATGGTCCGCACCTATTGGGCGCAAAAGGGCAAACCCGAGAAGAGCCATATCATCAGCCGCAAGAATGCTTATCACGGGTCTTCGGTCGGTTCGGCCAGCCTTGGGGGCATGACGCCGATGCACGAACAAGGCGGTCTGCCCATCCCCGGTATTCACCATATCGGCCAGCCTGATTGGTACGCCGAGGGAGGCGACCAAACACCCGAAGAGTTCGGTCTGGCCCGTGCGCGTGAGTTGGAGGAAAAGATCCTCGAACTGGGCGCGGATAAGGTCGCTGCATTCATCGGCGAGCCCGTACAAGGCGCCGGTGGCGTCGTCATCCCGCCCAGCACCTATTGGCCTGAAATCCAGCGCATCTGCGAAAAGCACGACATTCTGATCATCGCCGATGAGGTGATCTGCGGCTTCGGCCGGACGGGCAACTGGTTCGGCTCGCAAACCATCGGCATCAAGCCGCATATCATGACCATCGCGAAGGGGCTCAGCTCGGGCTACGCGCCGATTGGCGGGTCGATCGTTTGTGACGAAGTGGCCGAGGTGATCAACGCCTGCGAATTTAACCACGGTTACACCTATTCAGGCCACCCCGTTTGCGCCGCTGTGGCGTTGGAAAACCTGCGCATCATGCAAGAAGAGAGCATCATCGACCATGTGCGAGACATTGCAGCCCCCGCGTTGAAAGAAGCGCTGGATAAGCTGGGGGAGCATCCGCTCGTGGGCGGGGTTAACGTCTCTGGCCTCATGGCCTCCCTGCCCCTGACACCGCATAAAGAAAGCCGCGCCAAATTTGCCGCCGATGGTGGCGTCGCGGGGTATACTTGCCGGGAGCATTGCTTTGCCAACAATCTGGTGATGCGCCATGTGGGCGACCGGATGATCATCTCTCCGCCGTTGATCATCACGCCCGAAGAGATCAAGATTTTCGCTAAGCGGGCCACCAAGGCGCTAGATGCGACCTATGCGGACCTGAAAGACAAAGACCTGTTAAGAGCGGCGTCCTAAGCAGCCGGGCTGTCCCATGCGGGGCGGCCCTCACTCTTTGCGTAAACGTTCCAGCAGCCGGGGCGAGGCATAGCCATCCGGCGCGATGCCCTCGGCCTGTTGGAAGCTGCGCACCGCATTGACGGTCAGCGGTCCGATCTTGGCATCAATCTTTTGCGTGTCAAATCCGGCCTTGGTCAGCAGGGTCTGCAATTCGATCCGCTCATCAAAGCTCAGCGCGCGATCCTCGCGGGGCCATTCTTGCTTAATCTCCCCAGCGCCGCCGATCCGGTCGGCCAAGTGGCCCACCCCGATCACGTAGGCATCCGCCGTATTATAGCGCTCAATCACTTCGAAATTCGGGAAAATCATGAAGGCGGCCCCCTGCGCCCCAGCGGGCAGCAACACCGACCCCGGCCCGTGATCTGCCACCGCAGTGCCATCCAATGCGGTTACGCCAAGCTCGGCCCATTCCGCAGGCGTCTTTGTCACCTCACGGTCGGCCAGCAGATAATCGAACCCCTCGGGCAGGGCTACTTCGACACCCCAAGGCTGTCCTTCGGTCCAGCCAAAATGCTTGAGGTACGCCGCGGTAGAGGCCAGCGCATCACCGGGGTTATCGCCCCAAATGTCGCGCCGCCCGTCACCATCCCAGTCAACCGCATGGGCATGGAAGGACGAAGGCATAAACTGCGTGTGCCCCATCGCGCCCGCCCAAGAGCCGCGCAATTGTTCGGCATCCGTATCGCCCGCCTGAAGAATCCGCAAAGCATCGAGCAATTCACCCTCGAAAAACTCGGCCCGACGCGCGTCGTAGGCAAGTGTGGTCAATGACGACAACACACTATCGCCGCCCCGAAAGCTGCCATAGGCGCTCTCTAACCCCCAGATCGCGGTAACGATCTCTTTCTCCACGCCGTATTTTGCTTCGATGTCTTCCAGCGTGCGCTGCCATTGCGCCAGCGCCTTTTCCCCGTTCTGCACCCGCAGTTCTGAAGTCGCAGTGTCGAGGTAATCCCAGATTGTCTTGGTAAACTCTGACTGGTTGCGGTCCCGGCGGATCACTTCCGGGTCATAGCTTACCGTATCAAGCGCCCGGTCAAAGATATCCGGGTCAATGCCTTGCTGAAGAGCGCGGGGGCGGAATTCTTTCACCCAAACGCGCAGCCCGGCGTCGTCGCCGGTGGCTTCGGACGGGGCCGTTTGCTCTGCCGGGGTCGAGGCAACCAGCACGGCCACAGGCGCACGCGGTGCGGGCCGCGTGGATTCAACCGGACCCGCCCCAAGGGCCGGAGCCCCCATACCCGCGGTCGCCAAAATGCTTGAAATCATCGCGTAATGCCGGATCATAATCGCCTCACCTCATAGAGTTGCGATAAATCCTATGCGCCCCCCGCCCCGGTGGGAAGGGAGGGGCACCCCCATCCGCGAAGCTCCGCTTGTTTGCCGCCTCAGCGGCGGGTGCGGGTCACTTTGCGCTTGATCTTGTCCTTCTTGCGCTTGGCTTTGACAGCCTTGCCGCGCGGGTTGCGGCCAGCCGGACTGCGACGACCGCCGCCCTGCTTCACCATCTGGTCTTCGATCTCAAGCAATTCCAACGAGATGCCCCCGGTCACCGGCACCGCTTCGGCCAGCCGCACGGTGACCCGCTGGCCAATGCCGATGATCATGCCGGTGTCCGACCCCATTAGGGTTTGTGTTTCAGGATCGTGATGGAAATACTCACGCCCCAATGACCGCATCGGCAATAAACCATCCGCGCCGGTCTCGTCCAGTTTCACGAAAGCGCCGAAACGCGCAATGCCGCTGATGCGACCGGTGAACTCATTGCCCACGCGCTCTGACAGGAAGGCCGCAAGGTAGCGGTCGGTCGTGTCGCGCTCTGCCACCATCGAGCGCCGCTCGGTGTCCGAAATATGCGCGCCGGTCTGTTCCAGACCTTCGATCTCTTCCGGGGTCAGACCGTCTTTGCCCCAGCCATGCGCGGTGATCAGCGCGCGGTGCACGATCAGGTCCGCATAGCGGCGGATCGGCGAGGTGAAATGCGCGTAGGACCGCAGTGCGAGGCCAAAGTGCCCGATGTGCGCAGGACCGTAATAGGCCTGTGTCAACGAGCGTAGAGTGCTGATGTTGATCAGTTCGGCATCGTCGGTGCCCGCCGCCTGATCCAGCAGCCGGTTCAGATGCGATGTCATCAGCACCTGCCCCTTGGCCAGCGTCAGCCCGGCGGCCTGCGCCGTTTCGCGCAAGCTCTCCAGCTTCTCCGGCGAGGGTTCTTCGTGGATGCGGAACAGCAGCGGGGTCTTCTTTTTCAATAGCGTCTCGGCAGCGGCGACATTGGCCAGAACCATGAACTCTTCGATCAGTTTATGCGCGTCGAGCCGTTCGCGGAAGTTCACCGACTTTACCTTGCCGTCATCGCCCAGTTCGATGCGGCGTTCGGGCAAGTCCAGCTCCAGCGGCTGACGTTCCGCCCGCGCCAGTTTCAGCGCGCCGTAGGCGGCGTAGAGCGGCTTTAACACAGGCTCCAACAGCGGCCCGGTGCGGTCATTGGGATTGCCGTCGATGGCGTCCTGCACCTCTTCGTAATGCAAGGACGCGGGCGAGCGCATCAGACCGCGGTGGAATGTATGGCTAAGTTTATTGCCCTTGGCGTCCAGCACCATCCGCACGGCGATACAGGCGCGCGGCACCCCTTCGTGTAGAGAGCACAGATCACCCGAAAGGCGGTCCGGCAACATCGGCACAACGCGGTCCGGAAAATAGGTCGAGTTGCCGCGTTTGCGTGCCTCAATGTCCAACGCCGAACCGGGGGTCACATAGGCAGCGACATCCGCGATGGCGACCCAGACAACATGGCCGCCCTCGTTTTTGGGGTCTTCGTCGGCATGGGCATAGCAGGCGTCATCATGGTCACGCGCGTCGGACGGGTCGATGGTGACCAGCGGCAGATCGCGCAGGTCTTCGCGGCCCTTAAGGCCCTGCGGTTTGGCGGCGTCAGCTTGGGCCACCACATCATCGGGGAAATCATCGGGAATGCCGTGCTGGTGAATCGCGATAAGCGACACCGCGCGCGGCTCTGACGGGTCTCCCAACCGTTCAACGATGCGCGCACGGGGGGAACCCATGCGCCCCTTTGGCCCGGCCTGCTCGGCCTCGACCAATTCACCGTCTTTGGCCCCGTGGGTGTGATCGGCCCCGACGCGCCATTCACGGTCTGCGCCCTTGTCGATCGGGACAATGCGCCCGCCCTCGGCAGCCTTGCGGAAGATGCCCAGCACCTTTTTCGGATTGCTGCCGATGCGGCGGATCAGCCGCGCCTCATAGTGGTGCTCTTCGCCTTTCACCAGCGTCAACCGCGCCAAAATCCGGTCGCCCTCCCCAAGGGCCGGGTCGCTGTCGCGCGGGATCAGCAAAACGACAGGCTCTGCCCCCTCGCCGTGCCATTCCATCGGCTTGGCAAAAAGATCGCCATCCTTATCCGGCCCGGTGACCAGCAGAACTGACACCGGCGGAAGGCGGTCTGGGTCCTGATAGCTGCGCTGGCGCTTCTCCAGATGGCCCTCGGCCTCCAGTTCTTTCAGCACGCGCTTTAGGTCGATCCGCGCCGCACCTTTGATGCCAAAGGCTTTGGCGATGTCGCGTTTCGCGGTCAGCGTGGGGTTTTGTTCGATCCAGTCGAGGATCTCGGATTTGCTAGGTATCTTGCTCATATTTCAGCAGGTAGCACGCAGCCCCCCTGTCGTCATGGCAAATCGTGAATTTCATCCACGTCGCGCAGGGTCGAAACTTGCGCAATCCGGTAGCCCGGCAGGGTCGCGCGGCTATCTGCCAGCGCGTGCGGGCCGGACCAGCGCACACCGTCAAACAGGCTGGGCGGTGCGCGACGGGGGTGTTTCAGTCCAACGAGCCAGTAGCCACCATCCGGCGCGGGGCCAAATACCGCGTCATGATTGCCGAGTGCCGTAAAGGCCCGCGCCAGTTCCTTGCGGTTGATACCGGGAATGTCCGCCCCGATCACACAGGCCGCCCCCGGTGCGGCGCGCAGCATCCGCGCCATACGGTCGCCAAGGTTGCCCCTGCCCTGCGGCCAACGCGGCAGATGCGCGGGCCAGATGCGGCTTTGCAGCCCTTCGGCATCGGGGGCCACAGCCAGTACCACCTGCCAGCGCGGGTCTTCGATCCGGCGCAGCAGACGGCGCGTCTGGTGGCGAAACCACCACGCCGCGCCCACTATGCCGATGTCGCGGCCCAGCCGGGTTTTCACCCGACCGGGGCGCGGTTCTTTCACCATGACGATGAGCAAAGGTTTCACGTGAAATAATCCCGGAGCACGCGGGCGTAGATGGATTTAAGCTGCTCGATATGTTCGATCCGCACATGTTCATCGACTTGGTGCATGGACTGCCCCACCAGCCCGAACTCCACCACCGGGCAATGCGCCTTGACGAAACGCGCGTCCGAGGTGCCGCCCGTGGTCGAGAGTTCCGGTTTGACGCCGGTCTCAGCCTCTACCGCGCCCGCGACGAGATCTGACAAAGCGCCGGGCGGCGTGATGAAGCTTTCGCCCGAGATGGTGATGTCAACATCCACTTGCAGGCTGAATTCCGAGGCGATTTTATCGGCCTCACCGCGCAACAATTCGCTGAGCGCCGCGCCCGAGTGGTGATCGTTGAACCGGATGTTTACCGCACCCAGGCACTGCGCGGGGATCACATTGGTCGCCTTGTTGCCGGTGTCGACGGTAACCACCGCCAATGTCGACGCGTCAAAATGGTCGCTGCCCTGATCCAGCTCATGGCTGGCCAAACGATCCATCAAGCGCATCATCGCCGGCAGCGGGTTGTTGGCCCGATGCGGATAAGCCGCGTGGCCCTGTTTGCCGGTCACCTTGAAATGCGCATTCATCGACCCGCGCCGCCCGATCTTAATCATATCGCCCATGCGCTCTGGGCAGGTCGGCTCGCCGACCAGACAGACATCCATGCGCTCGCCGTTCTCGGCCATGTAATCCAACAGCGCGGTTGTCCCGTCGAGCGCATCGCCCTCTTCATCGCCGGTGATCGCCAGCACGATGGAGCCATCGGGCGGCGTGTCCTTCACGAAATCCACTGCCGCTGCGACAAATGCCGCCACGCCGGATTTCATATCGGTGGTGCCGCGGCCATACATGATGCCGTCTTTGATCTCAGCCCCGAAGGGCGGCATGGACCAGTCGGCCTCATCCCCAATCGGGACCACATCGGTATGACCGTTAAAGCCGAAAGACTTGCCGTTGCCCTTGCTGCCCCAGCGGACGAAAAGGTTGCACACACCCCCCCGGTCCACGCGGGTACAGTCAAACCCCGCCGCGCCCAGCACCTCTTCCAGCACTTCCAGCGCACCGTCGTTGACGGGGGTCACAGAGGCGCAGCGCACCAGTTTTGCGGTAAGATCAACAGGGTCGAGACCGGACATATCGGCTCCTTTTCAGGGGTTTTCGCTTGTCCGGTAACTTGTGTGGGCAAATCGCGCCAATGCCAAGGGGGCGCTATGCAATTCCTCGTGTGAAGCGGTCGTCAGTCGAAAAATGGGGTCATCTGTGCGACGATAACCGAGTTTTCCTCTAGTGCGCGCTGCATCAACTCACGTTCTTCGCCGTCGATCTCTTGACCCTCGGCCTCGCGCTCTTCGAGCGTGCCATAGCCTGTCACGTCGAGCGGATTGGTGTCAGCCTGTTTGAGGATCGCAACCGTCTCGCGCACGGCCTCGGCTTCATCAATGCCGGAGGCGAAACACATCAGCGCGGCACCTGTCGCTTTGTCAGGCAGGCCATCGCCATCCTTGCGGCCGATCTGAACCAAAAGGGTAAAGACCTGCTGGCGCGATGGTTTCTTGGTTTTCTTGGATTCAGACATCTTGGGTTCAGACATGACTAGGGCCGCCGATTGCTTTCGGCAGCCCTAACCTTTTCGCTCAGATTTGGAAAGGGGCAGCGCCCCTCGCCGTTAGGTCCGGCCGCGGACCAATCGTGTAACCCAGATCAACAGGCAGGCACCGATGATACCCACTACAAGTTGACCGAACCAACCGCCCAGCGTGCTGCCGACGATCAGTACCAAAAGCCAGTTCGCGACCAAGGCACCAATGATGCCGAGGATGATGTTCATGATCAGACCCATGTCCGATTTCATGATCTTTTCTGCGATCCAGCCTGCAAGGCCGCCTACGATGATTGCTGCAAACCAACCGATACCCGTCATGTCATTAATCTCCTTTAAATTCAGGGATCAACGCCATGACTGGGCATTTGGTTCCATCAATCGCGCAGCAATTCATTGATCGAGGTTTTGGAGCGGGTCTTGGCGTCCACCCGTTTGACGATCACGGCGCAATAAAGGTTCACGTTGTTCTTCGATGGCATGCTGCCTGCCACGACGACCGACCCTGCAGGCACTTCGCCATACATGATCTCGCCGGTTGCGCGGTCGACGATCTTGGTCGACTGGCCGATAAAGACACCCATGCCCAGCACCGAGCCTTCGCGCACGATGCAGCCTTCAACGACTTCCGAGCGCGCGCCGATAAAGCAGTTGTCTTCGATAATCGTCGGCCCGGCCTGCATCGGCTCAAGCACGCCACCGATGCCGACGCCGCCCGAGAGGTGCACGTTTTTGCCGATCTGGGCGCAGGAGCCGACGGTCGCCCATGTGTCAACCATCGTGCCACTGTCGACATAGGCGCCGATGTTCACGAAAGACGGCATCAACACCACACCCGGCGCGATGAAAGCCGAGCGGCGCACGACGCAGTTCGGCACAGCGCGGAAACCGGCCTCTTTCCACTCGGCGTCACCCCAGCCTTTGAACTTGCTATCGACCTTGTCCCACCAACCAGCGCCCTGCGGGCCGCCTTCTTGATGCTCCATATCCTTGATGCGGAAACCCAGCAGCACGGCTTTCTTGGCCCACTGGTTGACCTTCCAATTGCCGTCTTCTTGCTTTTCCGCCACGCGCAGCTTGCCGCTGTCGAGCGCGTTTAGGGTTTCTTCGATGGCGTCGCGGGTCTCTCCGGTGGTGGCGGATGTGATCTGGTCGCGGGTATCCCAAGCGGCTTCGATGGCGGTTTCAAGTTGGGCGTTGGACATGGGGCAAGTCTCCGAATGTGAAAAGGCCTTTTGAGGGCTATAGCCTTGCACCGCCAAGGGTGCAATTGCCGGGCGATGAGGGGCGTGGTCATTCGTTGAACAACAAGGCATGTTGACCTGAACGCCCATTGCGCCACCTGAGCCAAGCCCTAGACCAAAGAAAGACCCGAGGATGACCGAGGAACACCGCCACCCGCTGCGCCGCGCCACCGCCGACCGTGCCAAGGCCGAAGACGCGCCTGACACCCCACAAACCCGCGCCCCGGCGTACCGTTTGGCCTTTACCGACAATGATTTCATGTGCCGCGAAGAGCTGCGTCCGGTACGCCTGCAACTGGAATTGCTCAAGCCGGAGCTGCTGCTGGATGCCCACGGCATCCAATCCACCATCGTGCTGTTTGGCGGCGCGCGCATTCCTGAACCCGCACAAAAACACACCGCCCGCACCAAGACGCTGGCCGATCTGTCGCGTTTTTATGATGAGACCCGCACCTTCGCGCGACTAATGACCGAAAAGTCGATGGAGACCGGCGGCGTGGAAAATGTCATCGTCACCGGTGGCGGACCGGGCGTGATGGAGGCGGGCAATCGTGGCGCGCTGGATGCGGGGGGCCATTCCATCGGCCTCAACATCGTGCTGCCGTTTGAGCAAGCGCCGAATGAATATGTCACGCCTGAGCTTTGCTTTAACTTCCACTATTTCGCGATCCGCAAGATGCATTTCCTGATGCGCGCCCGCGCGATCTGCGTCTTCCCCGGTGGTTTCGGCACGATGGACGAACTGTTTGAGGCGCTGACCCTGATCCAGACAGGCCGTATGAACCGCGTGCCTTTCTTGCTGTTCGGGCGTGAGTTCTGGGAAAAGATCATCAACTGGGACGCGCTGGCCGATGCAGGCACCATCTCTGCCGAAGACCTTGACCTGTTCCGTTTTGTCGAAAGCGCGGATGAGGCGATGGAGGTCATCGACAATTGGGAAACCGCCCCCGCCCGCGAGCATGTGCCGGGCCGGGAAGAAGTGGAAGACCACGGTTAAGAAGCTGCTTCTTGGCCCATTCAGCCGGTCGATGTCATTGGCATCGACCGGCTATCAGGCAAAGCTCTGCGCCAGCACAGCTTCGGCCCCTTCGACGATATCACGCAGGATATCAGCGGCGGGCTTCACGTCGCGGATCAACCCTGCAACCTCTCCAACAAAAGCGTTGGCAGTGCGTGCATCACCTTCGGCTACCGCCGCCTGCCACCGGGGCAGTTCTTGATCCAGCGCGGCGCGCAGGCCGTCGGGGTCATCATGCCAGCGGTCGGTGAAGTTATTACGCAGTACCCGCCCGGTGTAGCGTTTGGGCCAGTCATAACCGCGCATGATATCGGTGACGGTGCTGCGCAGCGTGTCATCGCCACTGGCCTCAATCGCCGCCTCAAGCATCGCGGGATGGACCAGCGCCTCCTCCGACGCCCAGAACCGCGAGCCGACGACCACCCCGTCAGCCCCCAGCATCAACGCCGCAGCCAGCCCGCGCCCATCGCCCACACCGCCTGCCGCACAAAGCAACGTGTCAGGCGCGTGACGGGCGATGTGATCGGCGATCTCTGGGACCAACGTAAAGGTCGCGCGCTTCTCACCGTGCCCACCAGCTTCGGAACCCTGCGCGACGATGATCTCGGCCCCCAAGTCGATCGCATGGGCCGCATCGCGCAGGGTTTGCACCTGACAGATCAGCGGCACCTTGGCCGCTTGGATCGCGGGAACGAACTCTGCCGGATCGCCGAAAGACAGAAAAACCGCCGCCGGATCGCGGGCAAGGACTTGCTCCAACGCCTGCGGATGCTCGCGCAGTTTCCAAGTGATAAAGCCGCAGCCAACCGATTGATTGCCTGCTAGATCCTGTTGCTCGGCGATCCATTCGCCGGAATCGTAAGCGCCGCCAATCATGCCCAAGGCCCCGGCGCCTGAGACCGCAGCCGCCAGCCGCCCGCCCGCCGCGAAGGCCATCGGCGCTTGAATGATGGGCTGGCTGATCCCCAAACGCTCGGTCAATCGCGTGCTCAGCATCCCATCACCGCCCCGCCAAAATCGCGTCGGCGGCCTTTTCGGCAATCATCACCGTGGGCGATGCCGTGTTGCCCGAGACGATCTTGGGCATGATCGACGCATCGACCACCCGCAGCCCGCTGAGCCCATGAACGCGCAGGTCGGTATCGACCACGGCCATCGGGTCGCTGCCCATTTTGCAGGTGCCGACGGGGTGAAAGATCGTCGTGGCAATATCGCGCGCTTTGGACAGCAAGTCTTCGTCGCTCTGCACGGCGGGGCCGGGCAGGATTTCCTCGGGCGCGTAGGGATGCAGTGCTTTCGCCGTCATGATGTGCCGCGCCTGTTTCATTGCCGTCACCGCCACGCGCTTGTCGCTCTCAGTAGAGAGATAGTTGAGGCGGATGTCGGGCTGCACGGCGCTGTCACGGCTGGTCAGGTGGCAGCTGCCGATGCTTTCAGGCCGTAGATTACACACCGAAACGGTAATCGCCGGGAAAGGGTGCAGAGGGTCGCCCAACTTATCCGTCGACAGGGGCTGCACGTGGTATTCCAGATCGGGCGTCTCAAGCGCCGGGTCGGACTTGGTGAACATGCCAAATTGGCTGGGCGCCATCGCCAACGGGCCGCTGCGCCGCATGAGGTATTCCAACCCCATCCGCCCCTTGCCCCAAAGTGAATGGGTCATCGTGTTGAGGGTCTTGGCGTTCTGCACCTTATAGACGGTGCGGATTTGCAGATGGTCTTGAAGGTTCTCACCTACGCCGGGCAGGTCGTGCAGGGTGGTGATCCCCATACCACCCAGAAAGTCGCTTTGCCCGATGCCAGACAGTTCTAGGATTTTGGGAGAGTTGATCGCCCCTGCCGCCAGGATTACCTCACCCTCAGCCATAGCCTGAAGAGCACGGCCTTTGTGGGTGAAACGCACGCCTGTCACGCGCTTGCCTTCAAGGATCAGACCCTCGGTATGGGCGTGGGTCATCACCCGCAGATTGGGGCGCTTCATCGCCGGGCGGAGAAAACCCCGCGCTGTGTTCCAGCGCACGCCACCGTGTTGGTTCACCTCGAAAAAGCCCGACCCTTCGTTGTCGCCGTCGTTAAAATCTGCGCGCGGCTCGATCCCGAATTCCCGCGCGCCTTCCTGTACGGCCTCTAGAATGTCCCACCGCAGGCGCTGTTTGCTGACCTTCCACTCGCCACCCGACTGGTGCATGTCGGTGCCACCGGCGTGGTGATCTTCGGACTTCAGGAAATAGGGCAGCACGTCGTCCCAGCTCCACCCGGTGTTCCCAAGCTGCCGCCAATGGTCATAATCCGCCGCCTGCCCGCGCATGTAGATCATGCCATTCACCGAAGAGCAGCCGCCCAACACCTTGCCGCGCGGATAGGCCAAGCTGCGCCCGTTCAACCCCGGTTCGGGGGCGGTCTTCATCATCCAATCAGTGCGCGGATTTCCGATGCAATAGAGGTATCCCACAGGCACTTTGACCCAGTGATAATTGTCGTTCCCTCCGGCTTCGAGAAGCAGAACGTTATTGGCAGGATCAGCGCTGAGACGGTTGGCCAATACACAACCCGCAGTGCCCGCGCCGACGATGATATAGTCATAGCGGCCCTCTAGCTGTGTTTCATCATTCATGGTGGCCCCCTCGCAAATTCCCTGCCCCGCCTCTTGGCCCGACAGTGGTAGAGCGCCCGGCGGCGGGTCACAATCCCTGCCGTAAATGAAGCGGACCGGACCCATTCTGCAGGCATTTTGCGCCAAAGCCACATTTGCCATGCATTGCGTTAGCAGCGGATCCGTTTGTTGCATTTTTGGGGAGACCGGTGAATATGGCCGGATTGGATATATTACCCCAAGGCGCTAGATTTTTTTCCTTAAGGAGAAAGCTCCATCGCCTTTTGGTAGCTAAACACGAAGGTTAAGGTTTTTGCGGCGACCCGAATTTATAATATTTCTCGGATGTATCGCCATCACTTTTGGGGTGTTTCTTTACAGCAGTCGCAGCAACGATGCTGCCGCCGAACGCGCTTTTGACCGCATCGCCGAAGAGAGCCTACAAAGCCTCGATACGAGAATGCACACCTATCTGCAAAGTCTCAACGGTATCGCCGCCTTCATGAAGTCCTCTGACGAGGTAACCGCCCGCGACTTTGGTCATTACGTTGACGCGCTTCAAATCGACAGTTTTTTGCCCGGGATCAATGGCATCGGCTTTGTCGCTTCGGTGGCCAGGGGAACCGAGGACGCTTTCGTCGAACAGGTCACTGCCCTTGGCATCGATGATTTCAGCATTCACCCCAACACCGGCAATGCCGAAAAGATGGTGATCCAATATATCTACCCTCAAGGGCCAAATGCAGAGGCCGTTGGCCTCGACATCAGCTTTAACGAAGACCGCCGCCGCGCCGCCCAACGTGCCCGCGAAACCGGAGAGCCGCAGTTAACCTCCCGTATCCTCTTGGTGCAGGATAAAACCCGGCAGCCGGGTTTCTTGCTGCTTCGTCCGGTTTTTGCCGCCCCCGACAACGCAGCACCGGACCCGGCGGATTTTATCGGCTGGGTCTATGCCCCTTTTGTCGGTGCAAACCTTTTGAATGGGCTGACCCCGGCGCAGGGCGCATCTTATGACATCAAAGTCTTTGATGGGCTAACCACTGCACCGGAAAACCTGATTTTCGACAGCACCGGGCAAAGCGCCGAGGTTGGACGCCACAGCATTACCCAAACGATCGAACGCTTTGGCCGGCCTTGGACCTTGGTTCATGTCAGCACCGTAGGTTTCGACAGCGCCATGCACAGCGCCGTGCCGGAACTCCTGCTCATTTCCGGTTTGCTGCTGGCAATTCTTTTCTTTGTGGCCTTCCGCAGCATGCGCCAGCGCAGCGCCGCACTCAGCGAACTTGCCGCCCTACGAGAACGGCAAATCGACGCCCATGAAGAAGAAAATCGTTCGCTCATTGAAAACGCCGTAACGCCTGTTTTCCTGCTCGACAGCAACGACCGCGTGCTGTTTGCCAATCAGGCCGCGCTGGTCTGCTTTGGCTATGGACGCGAGGCGCTCAAGGACATGGGTTTTGCTGATCTCGTCACCGATGTGGTCGAAGATCACGACCACGAGCAGGTCAATGCGACAGGAAAGACGTGCTTTGGCCAAGAACTGAAGCTTGATCTGCAACGCAACGATTGGACCACATACACCGGAGAGCGGCGTGTGACTGCGATTGTGCGGGATCTCACCTCAGAGCTTGCGGTGCAAGATGAACTGGCACGCAACAAAGCGCTCTATGATCTCGCACTTGAAGGCGCGCAAATTGGCGTTTTCGACATTGATTTGCGCAGCGGAAAATCCGAGGTGTCTTCGACATGGCGCCGCATCTTGGGGATGGCCGATTACGAGCGGCTTTCCGACCCGCAGGGGGAATTCCTCAAACGCGTTCATCCCGATGACCTGTCCTTGCTCATTCAGACCGATCAGGCCTGTATTTCAGGACAGCAGGAACGGTCGGTGACCGAATACCGGATGAAGATCGGCACCGGAGAGTGGCGTTGGATGCGCTCTGACGCGGTGGTGACTGAGCGCGACGAAGATGGCATTGCCCTTCGGATGGTCGGCACCCAGACCGATGTGACCGATATCGTTCACGCGCGGAATGCGCTTGAAACCAGCGAGCGACGTTTTCGTCAGGTGCTTGCTGCAGCGCCAGTTGGCATGGCGATTCTGGGCGATGGCGGCGTTTTCAACAGCGTCAATAGCGCGCTGTGTAGCCTCTGTGGCTACAGCGAAGACGAGTTGCTATCGAACACCAAACTTGACGACATGATGCCCGAGGACGACCTGAACAAGCTCTACGCAGAGGTCCGGGGGCTGGTCAAATCGCGCAGTTCGCAGAACTATCAAGCCGAATACCGCATCACGCATAAGCAAGGCTTTGAACGCTGGGGCTTGTTCAATGTCTCGTGGACCTTCGACAAAAACACCCGCGGCTATGTCTTTATCGTGCAGATCAACGACATCACGGATCAAAAGAAGCTTGAGCAGATCAAAAGTGAGTTTGTCTCTACTGTCAGCCATGAGTTGCGCACGCCATTGACCTCGATCAAAGGGGCGTTGGGGCTGATCGACACCACGGACAACACCCGCCTGCTGCCCGCCCATATTCGTCTGATCGACATCGCGCGCAGCAATGCCGACCGGCTGTCGCATATCGTGAATGATATCCTTGATCTTGAGAAAATCTCTTCCGGTGAAGTGATGTTTGATTTCCATGATGCTGATCTGAGCAGCGTCATCAGAGATTCCGTGAACGAGATGTCGCCCTTTGCGACTACCCACAACAACACCTTAGGCGTGCAACTGCCTGACGCCCCGCTGATGGTCCGTGTCGACGAAAGCCGCACCCGGCAGGTTCTGGCCAACTTGATTTCGAATGCTTGCAAATATTCCGACGCAAAGTCCGAGGTGCAGATCCGTGCTGAACAGTTGGGCGATCGCGCAATCGTCTTTATCCAAAACACCGGCCCCGGCGTGCCCGAAAATTTCCGCCCGCGGATCTTTCAAGCTTTCTCTCAGGCGGATGGGTCAGACACCCGCGCCAAGGGCGGCACCGGGCTGGGCCTGAACATTACCCGGCAGATCATCAAACGTCAGGGCGGCACCATCGGCTTTGAAAGCATTCCGAATGGCGTCACCGTTTTTTGGTTCACCTGCCCAATCGCCGAGGCCGAGACCACACAGGCCCCGGCCCTACCGGATGCAGAAATTGGCGAGCGGAATGCAAAGCTGCGGGTCCTACACATCGAAGACGATCTGGACTTTGCCGAGGTGATCCGCACCGGGCTGGACAGTGTTGCAGATGTGACCAATGTCACCAACCTTGCGCAGGCGCGGCAACTGATCGGCCAAGACGAGCTTGATGTTGTGATCCTTGACTGGTCCTTGCCTGACGGGGATGCGCGAACCTTGCTGGGGGACATCACCCGGCTACATCCCACCGCCAAGATTATCAGCCTCTCTGCTGACAACAATCGCGAGCCTGACCCGCGTGTGGGGATAAACCTTATCAAATCACGGAGTGGGATCAGCTCGGTGGTGAATTCGATTACTGGAGCCACCGCACGCGCGTCTTAGTACAACAAGTACCTCAGAGAAGTGACGCTAAAGTGCGACATGCCATATTATTGCCAACTTGGCTTGGCATTCTGATTAAACTAAAATTTACAAGTTATGCTACGAGCTACAGCAAGGCCGTTTCTGGGCGAGGATTTACGAGTGTCGTCAAAGTTAATTAACAAACGTACCGCCGCCACTTTTTTTCTGGGCACTGCCATTTCCGGCAGCTGGTACACCGCAACTTCTGCACTTCTGACCGGGGAAATTATTCCTGTGGTTGGCGCGATCGTTCTGGCGGGGCTAACCCCTTTTGGGGTGAACGCACTGCGACCGGGGGGCGATGACTCGCTGGACAATCACGATATGGCACAAAGGCTTAGAGCCTTTGACAGCCATGCTATCGTGAACATTCTCGATACTTGCGGAGTTCTAAAACAAGTCAACGACCGCTTTATCGAACTGACGGGCTACACCCGCGACCAACTGATAGGTCAGCCTGTTTCGATGCTCTACAATGAACGATCTCGCGAACTTGCTTCAGAAATGCGGGCTGCTTTGAAGCAGGGCAAGACATGGCAGGGCGAAACCCCACTGCGCTGTGCCGACGGCCGCGTTATTCAAACGCAATGCACTGTTATGCCGCTCTTTAACAAAAGCGGGGATTGGACTGGGTCAATTTCAGCCCGCACAGATGTAACCCACGCCAATGAGCTTTTGGCCGAGCGAGACACAGCTGAGACGCTATATGAGTTGCGCGATGACATTTGGATCGTCGACGCCGAAACGCACCGCTTTAGCTATATGAACCGTGTCGCAATGAGCCGTACAGGCTGGCGCACCGAACCATATTCAGAACGCACGCTTGACGACCTTGCCGAAAAAAGCGGCAGCCACGCCATTTTGGAGGCGTGTCAGTCACTGGCCGCCTCGGGCAAAGTAATGGCCCAGTTCGACACGGAAATGTTTGGCAATCACTTTCAGGTAACAGTCAAACTGCTGCCCATCGGCGGCAAGGCGGGGCGCTTCCTGATCATGCTTAACGACATTTCCGACATCATCGGTGAAGAGCGGATGAAGTCCGAGTTCATCTCGATGGTAAGCCACGAGCTGCGCTCGCCGCTCACCTCAATCAAAGGATCGATGGGGCTGCTTTTGTCGCGCGCAGCGGGCGAACTGCCCAGCAAAGCGCGCGCTCTGCTGGAGATTTCGCACCGCAATGCCGACCGTTTGGTACTGATCATCAATGACATTCTTGACCTTGAGAAAATCTCGACGGGGCAACTAGAATTTAACCTAGAAGAAACCGATATCGCTGAACTTCTTCGGGAAACAAGTGCTGCCAATTCCTCGCTTGAACAGCGCCATGGTGTGCGCATTCAGGTTGAAAACACGGACACCCCGATGCAAGTCACCACAGATCCAAACCGGGTTATTCAAGTGCTGACAAACTTCCTGTCCAACGCGGCCAAATTCTCGAAACCTGGGGAGCGGATCACCATTCGTGCCGAAGAGAATGACCACGAGCTGCGCATCTCCGTATCAGATCGCGGCCAGGGCATTCCGGCGTCTGAAGAACATAAAGTGTTCCAGCGTTTCGCCGATCTGTCCAACTCCAAACGTGCTGAAAAAGGCGGCACCGGCCTTGGCCTTAGCGTCTGCAAGGCCATTGTCGAGAACCTTGGCGGTAAAATAGGTTTTGACAGCCGCGAGGGATTTGGTACGACATTTTACTTTACCCTGCCGAAGAAAAATTCTCAGGTAGCGGCAGAGGAAACGGCTTCGTTGCTACGTGAAGCCTCCTAGAGAGAGTATGGAATGATCAAACTGCTGCACGTCGAGGATGACGCGGATATTCGGGAAATCGCGCTGATGGCGCTTGAGCTAAGCGGCGATTTCGATGTCGTCCAATGTGAGACCGGAGAAGCGGCGCTGAAACAGGTTCAGTCCTACACGCCCGATGTTATCCTGCTCGACATGATGATGCCGGGCATGACAGGTCGCCAGACCCTGGAAAAGATGCGTGAAATGGACAGCCTGCGCGACGTGCCGGCGATCTTTATGACCGCACGCGCCCAACATAACGAGATTGAAGAGCTGCGCGATCTGGGGGCGGCTGATGTGATCAGCAAACCGTTTGACCCCATTGCCTTGGCCGATCAGGTCAAAGCAGCAATGCAGGCCGCATAGGCCAGCGTTCCGTCAGTTTGCCCATCGGGCGACATCGGTATGAACTTGACTGAGTGGGGGGCGTGCCAAGCAAGGCACGGCTGCCACGCCATTAAGCGTGCGCGTCGATTTCCTGACGGCACTGTGCAACGAACCCGTCCAGTTCCGAGATGATTTCGATGGGGCATTCCGCACGATTGGCACTTGGACCGGCCAAATGTTCGACAATCTGCGTTTCACAGTTGCGCGCCATACGGCCCAGCTCTTCGAACCCCAGTGATCCAGCGCTGCCCGCGATCTGGTGCAGAATAGCCTGCGCGCTCGCTAGATTGCCTTTGATCTCTTCCACGGTCGTTGCGTCCCACGCGGCCAGACCATGGCTTGCGATCTGTGTCTGACGCTCGGCCAGCATATCGACAAAGCGCTTGCGAATGCGCTCAATGCCGGGAAGTTCAGCTAACATTTTAGTCATGCCTGTTGATCATTCTGCCAAAAGTCATTGAGCGATCTCGTATGCGCCACACTGGCGGACTCTGCACTTGCATGAGCCTGCGCCAGCGCGTCCATGACGGAGTTGCCACTTTTCCAAATCAGCCGAACAGCTTCGCCCGCACTGACGCGTGGATAAACACGCTCGCCATAATTGTCGAACAATTCGGTCTGAGACAACTCAAAGTTCACCGCATCCATCAACCCACCCATATTCGGACGCCATCCGCTTTCCGTGACGCAGACGAATGTACCGTTGCCCGCGTAGGACATCAGCACCTGATGGTCCACAAGCGTATCCGACAAAATCTCAGCCACGTCTGACACAAGGCTATAAAACTCGAACGACGTCATCGTCGCGTGGAAAGCGTCAACTTCGCGAATGGCAAAGGCAAAGGCGGTAGAGCCGAACAGCGCGCTGCGCGACAGCTGTGCGACGTAGTTCTCCATCGCGGTGTAGTCGATGACATTGTCCACGTCGTAGATCGGGACCGGCTCAAACAACTCCATGTGCGTGGCTTGATCGGCCACGGTCTTGGCCGCAAAGATTTTCTTGGTCCGCTGCTGGCGTTCCTTCACCATGCCTTCGACCAGACCGATGCGGGATTTAAGCTCCGCAATCTCAAACGGCTTGGTCACATAGTCGGTGGCCCCGGCAGCAAAGGCCCCGTCGATATAGCGTTTATCGGACATCGCGGTGAGCATCAGGATCGGCGTATCCGCATGGCGCGAGGAGTTGCGGATGTGTTGGGCCAGTTCGATCCCATCCATGCCCGGCATCTGAATATCAAGCATAAAGCAGTCAACTGGGCCAAGGTTCGGGTCCCCCAGCATATCAACCGCGTGCAGAGCCGACGGGGCGGTCGTCAGTTCATGCGCGCCGATGATCTCTACAAATTGCCCAAGCAATTCGAGGATAATCGGATCGTCATCCACCGCCAAAATTCTCATCACATCTCTCCACAGATAAATTCTTTCGCCCTCAAACTGGACGGGCCGCCGCTTGCTGCTAATTTCCCTGTTAAGTGTGGCCTAATTTGGGCGAATTTTTAGTAAATAGGCGACAAACCGGGGCACTGTTTCCGTTTTTGGGCCGATTCACCCCGCAGAACGGCCGCCTCAACTGATTATTCATTCTTCGTCGGTCTTACGGGTCGCTTGGCTCTCATATGCGAATCCCTAAACGAAAGCGGCCCGACGTTTCCGCCGGGCCGTTCTCGTCTCTGCGTCTTGAGGATTTAGCCCAAGCTTGCCTTGATCGCGTCGGCAGTGACCCCCACGACCTTATCCGCTTCTTCGCGGGTCAGGCAGAAGGGTGGCGCAAAGCCGATGATGTCGCCTTGGGGCATGGCGCGGGCAATGACGCCAGCCTTGAGCATATCGCCCACGATGGTCGGCACCACTTTGCGCGATGGATCAAACTGCGTGCGGCCTTCACGGTCCTCGACCAGTTCAACAGCACAAAGCATGCCTTCGCCGCGAATGTCGCCCACTTTAGGATGATCGCCCAATGCGGCCTTCATCTGCGCATTCAGATAACCGCCCACGTCGGAGGCATTCTCGATCAACTTCAGATCGTCGATCAGTTTGAGGTTCGCGATCCCCGCAGCCGCGCCGATGGGGTGGGCCGAATAGGTCCAGCCGTGGCCGATGGGGCCATTCTCATCGGTGCCCTGCTCCAGCACCTTCCACATCTTATCGCCGACGATGGAGCCCGACAGCGGCGCATAGGCCGAGGTCAGCCCCTTGGCGATGGTGATCAGATCAGGCTTCATGCCGTAATGGTCAGAGCCGAACATCGACCCCAAGCGGCCAAAGCCGGTGACGACCTCATCTGCGACCAGCAGAATGTCGTGCTTGTTCAGCACCTCTTGCACGGCGGCCCAATAACCTTCGGGCGGCGGCACGATGCCCCCGGTGCCCAGGACCGGCTCACCGATGAAGGCGGCGATGGTGTCGGCGCCCTCACGCTCGATCAGCGCTTCCAATTCACCCACGAGATGCGCGGTGAACGCTGCTTCGCTCATATCGGCGTCGGGGCGGCGATAGTAATAGGGCGCGTCGGTGTGCACGACCTGTGCCAGCGGCAGGTCGAACTTCTTGTGGAAGAGCTCTAGCCCCGTCAGCGAGCCCGTCACCAGACCAGACCCATGATAGCCACGCCAGCGCGAGATGATCTTTTTCTTCTCAGGACGGCCAAGGATGTTGTTGTAGTACCAGATCAGCTTAACGTTGGTCTCATTCGCGTCCGACCCGCCAAGGCCGAAATAGACCTTGCTCATGCCTTCGGGCGCGCGGTCGAGGATCATCTTGCTGAGCGTGATGCTCGCCTCGGTGCCATGACCGACATAGGAGTGGTAATAGGCCAGCTCATGCGCCTGCTCGGCAATCGCCTCGGCGATCTCAGTCCGGCCATAGCCGACGTTGACGCAGTAGAGTCCGGCAAAGGCATCTAGAAACTGATTGCCGTCGCGGTCGGTGATATGGCTGCCCTTGGCGGTCTTGATCACACGGGTCGGGCTTTCGCCGCGCGCGTGCTGCGCCAGATGGGTGGAGGGGTGAAAGAAATTTTCACGGTCCCATTGTTCGAGCATATCGTTCTTCAGCATTGGTCTTCCCTTTCTATCGACGCGCCTTTGCGCCGTATTCTTAAATCTTAAGCCCAGTCACGGCAGACGTATTTGATTTCCGTGAAGGCTTCGAGCCCCAGCCGCGATCCTTCGCGGCCGATGCCCGATTGTTTTGTCCCGCCAAAGGGGATCGGCGCGCCGGTCACCTTAGTACGGTTGACCGCCACCATGCCGAAACACAGCGCCCGGCTAGCGCGGTAAATGCGGCGTGGGTCTTGGCTGTGGACATAGGCCACCAGCCCGTACTCCGTGTCATTGGCCCGCGTGATCGCCTCATCCTCGCTGTCAAAAGCCGCGATGGCGGCCACGGGGCCAAAGGTCTCTTCGCGCATGATCAGCGCATCCGGCGGCACATCTGCCAGCACCGTCGGTTCAAAGAACAGCGGCCCCATCGCGTGACGCTTGCCACCACAAAGCAGCCGCGCCCCGCGGTCAAGCGCATCTTTGACGTGTTCCTCTTGTTTGGCGACGGCTTTCTCGTTCATCAGCGGGCCGATGTCCGGATCGTCTGAGCCGATGCCCACGGTCAGTGCCTGGGTGGCGGCGGTGAAGCGCGTGCAGAAGGTGGCATAGCTGTCGCGGGCGATGAAGAACCGGTTCGCGCCGAGGCAATCTTGCCCTGAGGTCGCGAATTTGGCCTTGATCGCTTCTTCCACTGCGCGGTCCATATCGGCATCGTCGAACATGATGAAAGGCGCATGGCCGCCGAGTTCGAGCACCAAGCGTTTCACACTATCCGACGCCTGACGGTAAAGCAGTTTGCCAATCTCTGTGGACCCAGTGAAGGAAATGGCGCGGACGCGGTTGTCCTCCATCCAGGGCTTCACGATCTCAGGTGCCTCTCCCGTAACGACGTTGAACACCCCCTTGGGCAGCCCCGCCTGTTCGCCCAACTCGGCCAGTGCCAGCGCCGAAAATGGAGTCTCAGCCGATGGATGCGCGACAACAGTGCAGCCTGCCGCCAGTGCCGCACCCGCCTTGCGGGTCAGCATTGCCGAAGGGAAGTTCCACGGCGTGATCAGGGCAGCCACCCCCACTGGCTCGCGCCAGATTTCAACCTCGGCATCCGGCAGGTGCGAGGTGACGCCTTCGATGTTGGGGCGGCGCGCCTCTTCGGCGTAGAACTCAAAAAAGGACGCAGCATAGTCGATCTCACCGCGCGATTCCGAGATCGGTTTGCCCTGCTCTGCGGTCATGATCCGCGCCAGATCTTCACGGTTTTCCAGCATCAGATCGCGCCAGCGCCGCAGGATCGCGCCGCGCTCTTGCGGCAGCAGGCCCGCCCATTGGGGAAAGGCGGCATGTGCGGCATCCACTGCAGCGCGGCTGTCGTCGCCGTTCAGCTTGGCCACTGACCCCAGCACCGCCCCGCTTGCCGGATCGGTGACATCAAACGCATCGCTCTGCGCCCCGGCAACCCATGCGCCACCGACATAGGCGAAATGGCGAGCCAATGCGCCATCTTCCAGCGCGGGCAGCCCGTTTACGGGGGTTGGGATCATTTTGGTCACGGCGCACCTCCTTTGGGATGAATTGCCCCAAAGGTAAGGCGCGGATCGGCGCGGGTTTGACTGAAATTAGCAGACCACGCCGGAGGTTCTGCGGCGCGAACGGCCCGCGACCGGAAAAACTACGGTTGCTCAGTCTTCGCCATCTGGCAGCAGCATTGAAAGCGGCAACGGCGCGGATTTGACGGATTTGGTCACGATATAGGTGAAATAGCGCGTCAGCCCGGCCTGCTGATCCAGCAGCGCATCCATCAAGCGTTGGTAGCTGTCGATGTCGCGGGTGACGACCTGCATCAGATAGTCAAAACCGCCGCCCAAAGCCCAGCACTGCACGATCTCATCATGTTGCGCGATGACCGCCTCAAACCGCTGAAACGCCTCGGCGCGGTGATTGCCCAGTTCGGCCTGCACAAAAACAGTGACATGCGGTGCAATGCGGCGCAGGGCGACATGGGCCTGATAGCCGGTAATGATGCCCGCAGATTCCAATCGCGCCAGCCGTTCGCCGCAGGCGGTGGCACTGAGATTAACCTTGTCGGCAAGCGCAGATTTGGCGATGCGCCCCTCGCGAGAGAGGATCGACAGCACCGCGACATCGCGTTTATCCAATTTGACAAAGCTCATGCCAGTTTCATGAGAGCGCAGGTCAGACTTGTCAATTGTCATGATTGTGGTGATCATCCCGATCATGACAAAATGGCGCCCAGACCCCGGATCCCTGACCCGGCCTGCCTATCGATCACTCGTTCAGGCGATTGAAACAGCGATTCAGCATGGGGCGCTCAAACCCGGCGACCGGATGCCGACGCAGCGCCAAATGGCCTTTGACCTGTCGCTCAGCGTCCAGACCGTCAGCCGCGCCTATGACAAGCTGGTTGAGGCGGGCAAGATCGTTGGCGAGGTCGGGCGTGGCACGTTTGTGCGGGCGGCGAGCGATGATATCTCGATGCCCTTCGTCAGCCGCAAGGCCGCCGGGCGCTTGCTGGATATGTCGATACTGAAGCCGGTGCTCGACCACGCCCATGAAGAGGCGATGCAAAAGACGCTCCGTGCGTTGGCACGCTCTTTGCCCCGCGCCGTGATGGGGGACTTTCGCCAAGACCTGCGCACCGGTGACGGCAGCAGTTCGGTGCGGCGCTGGCTGTCGCTATGCGGTCTTGATCTGGACGGTATGGCGGTGATCCCCACCAACGGCAGCACCAGCGCCATGACCATAGCGATCATGACAGCCGCCCAGCCCGGCGATCTGATTGTCAGCGAAGACATCGGCCATCACACCCTGCGCCCACTGGCGCGGTTCCTTGGTATTCGACTGCAAGGTGTCACCGTCGACGCGGGCGGCATCTGCCCCGAGGCGCTGGAGCGGGTCTGCGCGAAAGAGCCCGTCAAGGCCGTCTACCTCATCCCCAACGGCGCCAACCCACTCGCCTTTACCATGACCGAAAGCCGCCGTGCCGCCGTGATTGAGGTCGCGCGGCGTCATGATGTGCTGATCATCGAAAATCAGTCGTGGGGCCCGCTGCAAGACGCCCCGCCCCCTCCAATGGCGATGATGGCACCCGAACGGGTGCTCTATTTCACCAGCCTTACCAAATGTCTGATGCCGGGGCTGCGGGTTGGTTATCTGGTGGTGCCTGATCATCTAAGCGCCTCTGCCGGGAACCGGCATATGGCGACCAACTGGATGGCAACCAACCTGATGACAGAGATCGCATCCCATTGGATCGAAGACGGGACCGCCAATACTCTCTTGAACCGCCAACAGCTTGCCCTGCGCGACCGGGCCGATTTTGCCGCCAATGTCTTTCGCGGCCTCGACATGCGGACCAGCCCCAATGGCCTGCACCTTTGGTTGCCCTGTAGCGATATCTATGAGGAAGCCGCACTGGTCAAATCGCTGCACGAAAACGGGATTGCTGTGGCCAGTGGTGCCAGTTTCGCCATCGGTCCCCCGGACCGACATCCGGGGCTGCGCCTGGCCATTGGGGGGCAATCCTTTCCTGAATTTGCCCGCGGGATTCGCATGATCGATGCAAATCTACGCAACAGGGCCAGACGTGCGGGACTGTAAGAGCGGCGCAAATTGTCATGGATCAATATTCACATTGACATGATTGGGATCGGTTTAAATGATCTAGCAGTCAGGACATTAGTTTCGCTGCGGCCTTTGGGCTGCGCGGACAATAAATGAAAGGGAGTAATATGGCTATTTTCAAAACTGTTATCACCGGGGGTATCCTCGCAGCCGTGACGAGTGTCGCAGGCGCGGCCTCGGCAGACACATGGCGCTATGCTTTCGAAGAAGCACTGGACGAGGTGCAGGGCAAATACGCCCAGAAGTTCAAAGAAGAAGTTGAAGCGAACTCCGACCACGAAGTTCAGCTTTTCCCATACGGCACCTTGGGTGAATCCGTTGACACGATGGAGCAGGCGCAGGCCGGCATCCTCCAGTTCGTGGACCAATCCCCCGGCTTTACCGGCGCGCTGATCCCCGAAGCGCAGGTCTTTTTCGTGCCCTACCTGCTGCCGCAAGATGGTGAGCAACTCAACGAGTTCTTCCGCACCTCCAAGGCGATCAACGAGATGTTCCCCAAGCTCTATGCTGATCAGGGGTTGGAACTGCTGACCATGTTCCCCGAAGGCGAGGTCTGCATGACCACGCAAGAGCCGGTCAAAACGCCCGAAGACCTCAACGAGGTTAAATTCCGCGTCATGACCAACCCGCTCTTGGTGGAAAGCTACAAAGCCTTCGGCGCGACACCGACACCGCTGCCATGGGGCGAGGTTTACGGCGCGATGCAGACCGGCATCATCCAAGGCCAAGAAAACCCCGGCTTCTATCTGGAATCCACCAAGATGTATGAGGTGACCGAGGTCATCACCTGCATCGGCCACAACAACTTCACCACTGCTGTGATGGCCAACAAGGATTTCTATGACGGCCTGTCCGATCAGGACAAAAAGGTCGTGGAAAACGCATCCGACGCGGCATTTGAGTACATTCTCGAATACCAGTCCGGCCTGCAGGAAAAGTCGCTCGAAAACATCGCAGCGGCGAAGCCTGACATGCAGATCAACATCTTGTCCGAAGAAGAGCGCCAGCCCTTCAAAGACAAGGCTGCATCGGTTGAAGCAACCTTCATCGAGATGACAGGCGACAGCGGCAAAGAGATCCTTGAGCAGTTCAAGGCTGACCTCGAAGCCGTCAAATAAACGCATCCTTCCACCCTCCGGCCTATTGCCGGGGGGTGGCTTTATTTATACGCGATCCATTTTGAACCATTCACGGGATGACGCCGGTGACGGAAGACAACCACAGTTCGCAGCTGCAATCGCAGACAGACACCACCGGCACCGATGACGCCCCTGTGGGCCCCTATAAATCCACCCTGCCCGGCCCTTTGGGCACAATCGACAACGCGATCAGCTGGCTTGAGTCTGTGATGCTCGCCGCTGGTGTTTTGTTGATGGCGGCCAATACGATTGCCAATGTGGTGGGCCGTTTCGTCTTCCAAAGCTCGATCTTCTTTTCTGAAGAGCTGAACAGCATCCTGATCATTCTCATCACCTTCGCGGGCATCTCCTATGCGGCGCGGCACGGGCGGCATATCCGCATGTCGGCGATTTTCGACGCCCTGCCCCCGCGCCCCCGCAAAGTGCTGATGATCTTCATCGCCTTTGTCACCGCCGTCTTCATGTTCGGCCTTGCGTGGTACGCGCTGCAATACATCATGACCCAAGCCGGACGGGGCCGCCTACTGCCCGCCCTGCAGGTGCCGGTCTGGTGGACGTTGGTCTGGGTGCCCGTCGGGTTCTTCATGACCGGGCTGCAGTATCTTTTGACCGCGATCAAAAACATCATTGAGCCGGACATTTACCTGTCGACCAGCGTTCTTGAAGGCTACGACGACAACGAGCGGGAGGTCTAAACGATGGGCATTACCATTTTCTCCATCATGGTTGTCCTGCTGCTGCTGGGCTTTCCCATGATGATCCCGCTGATCGTCGGTGCGTTTGTCGGTTTTTACTCTCTCTTCGGCGGCTTCGGCCAGTTAGAGACCATGGTGCAGCAGATGATGGCGGGCGTTCGCCCTGCCTCTCTGATCGCGGTGCCGATGTTCATCTTTGCCGCTGACATCATGACGCGGGGCCAATCTGCGGGGCGGCTGATCGATATGGTGATGTCCTTCGTGGGTCACATGAAAGGCGGGCTTGCGGTTGCCACGGCGGCGGCCTGTACCATGTTCGGCGCGGTCTCGGGCTCCACGCAGGCAACGGTGGTCGCGGTCGGCTCCCCCCTGCGGCCCCGGATGCTGAAAGCCGGCTACAAAGACAGCTTCGTGCTGGCGCTGATCGTGAACTCATCAGATATCGCCTTCCTGATCCCGCCCTCCATCGGCATGATCATCTACGGCGTGGTCTCCAATACCTCGATTGCTGAGTTGTTCATCGCGGGCATCGGGCCGGGGCTGCTGATCCTTGCGCTGTTTTCGATCTATTCGGTGATCTACGCCTATCGCCACAACGTCCCCACCGAAGAAAAAGCCACATGGGGCGAGCGCGCCCGCGCAGTGCGGCAAGCGCTTTGGCCGCTGGGTTTCCCGGCGATCATCATCGGCGGCATCTACGGCGGGGTCTTCTCTCCGACCGAAGCGGCGGCGGCCTGTGTGCTCTATGCCATCTTCCTTGAGATGATCGTTTTCCGCGAGATCGACTTGGCCGGCATCTATGAAACGGCCAAATCCACGGGCCTTATCACCGCCGTTGTCTTCATCCTCGTTGCGGCGGGCGCGGCCTTCTCTTGGGTGATCTCTTTCGCACAGATCCCGCAGGCGATCTTGGCGGGCATCGGGATCGACAGCATGGGGCCAATTGGCGTTCTGTTCGTGATCTCCATCGCCTTCTTCATTGGCTGTATGTTCGTGGACCCGATTGTGGTGATCCTTGTCCTCGTGCCGATCTTTGCGCCGGTGGTCGACTCCGTTGGCCTTGACCCGGTTCTGGTCGGGACGGTCATCACCTTGCAGGTCGCCATCGGCTCGGCCACGCCGCCCTTTGGATGTGATATTTTCACCGCCATCGCGGTCTTCAAACGCCCCTATATGGAGGTTATCCGCGGCACCCCGCCCTTCATCGTGATGCTGCTGAGCGTGTCTGTCGCGCTGATCTTCTTCCCACAGATTGCCCTATTCCTACGCGATCTGGCCTTTGCGAAATAAGAGGAGAGCGTCATGTTCACCCATATCCTCGCCCCTTATGACGGCTCGATCAATGCGGATCGGGCGCTGATGAAAGCGGCTGAGCTGTCCAAACTAACTGGGGCGAAGGTGACATTGCTGACGATCTACCGGCACCATTCGATGCTGGAGGCGTCGCTTTCGATGGTGCGGGTCAACGACCCCGGCAATATCGACGACGCGATGCAGGCCCACTCGACCGAGATCATCAACCACGGCAAACAGCTGTTGAAAGACGCCGGCGTTGAGAATGTTCGCGCCTTTGTCCGCTCGGGCCGGCCTGCGCGCGCCGTCACCGAATTTGCCAAGAAACATGATGCTGATCTCATTGTCATCGGCTCGCGCGGGTTGGGGGCGACAGGCGATAGCTATCTTTTGGGTTCAGTGTCACACAAAGTCACAGGGCTCGCGAAATGCCCCGTGCTTGTTGTCTAGCGTAAAGGAGTATTCAGGTGCCACCCCCTGTGCAAAGCGAAACGCTTCAGTGCCGTTTGCGTGAGGATGATCCGGTGCGCCTCGGCGCGATCCTGTTGTCGACCGACATGACGTTTGAGCGCGATGCCGCGCGGTTGATCGACCCCGCGCAGGCCGCGCTGCATGCGGCCCGGATCGCCTTTGAAAACCCCACAACGCCCGACCGCCTCCGCGCCATGACCCCCGATCTGGCCCGTACCGCATCGCTGCTGGTGCCGGGCGTCAAACTCTCGGCCGTGGCGTTTTGCTGCACCTCTGCCTCGGTCGCCATCGGCAACCCGGCAGTGCGCGCGGCGATCGGCGAAGGGCTCCCCGGCGTGCCCGTCATCACCCCCGCCTCTGCTGCCATCGCGGGCTTTGCCGCCCTTGGCGTGAAGCGCGTGGCGATGCTGACCCCCTATCTGCCCGACACCGCAGCCCCCCTCGCCGCCTATTTCGAGGAACAGGGGCTTGAGGTCATGCGCAACGGCGCCTTCGGGCTGGAAGACGACCGCGACATGGCGCGGATCGACGACGAGAGCATCATCAACGGCGCCACCGCACTGGACGGACCAGAGGTAGAGGCATTTTTCCTCTCCTGCACGTCCCTGCGCGGCGTCGACGTGATTGACCGGATCGAAGCCGCCTTGGGCAAACCGGTCGTGACCTCTAACCAAGCGCTGTGCTGGGCGTTGCAACGGATGGGCGGGCTGACGGGCCGCCCCGATGGCTATGGCCGTCTGTTCGACTGCGACATGCCAAGCGCCCACGCGCAAGGCATCATCCCGTGATCCCGGCCCCTCTGGCCGGATCACATCACCCGGATAACCAGACATGAAAGGGGCAGGCCTATGACCACGTATGAGGCGAATTTTACCAACAGCGAGTACCAGCGCCGGGTTGACCGAACGCGCAAGGTCATGGCCGCGCGCAACATGGATGCGATTGTGGTTAGCGACCCGTCGAACATGTCGTGGCTCTCGGGCTACGACGGTTGGTCGTTCTATGTCTTCCAAGCGGTGATCCTGACCCATGAGGGCGAGCCGATGTGGTGGGGCCGCGGTATGGACGCGCTTGGCGCACGGCGCACCGTGTTTATGGAGGACGACCGCATCCGGGGCTACGACGACAGCTATGTCCAAAACCCCGAGAAACATCCAATGGAAGACCTCTCGGGCCTCTTGAGCGAAATGGGCCTCGAGAACGCGCGCATCGGCGTGGAGATGGACAACTACTATTACTCCGCCCGCGCCCACGACACGCTGAAAACCAAACTGCCCAAGGCGACCTTCATGGATGCCACATCATTGGTGAACTGGGAACGCGCCGTGAAATCCGAGCGCGAGATCGAATATATGGAACGCGCCGCCCGGATCGTCGAAGAGATGCACGTCCGCATCCTCGAAGTCGCCGTGCCGGGGATGCGCAAGAACGATCTGGTGGCCGAAATCTACGCCACCGGCATTCGCGGCGCGCAGGGCTTTTGGGGCGACTATCCGGCCATCGTGCCCATGGCCCCCTCCGGCATGGACGCCACTGCCCCGCATCTGACGTGGGACGACCGCCCCATGCAGCCCAATGAAGCGACCTTCTTTGAGATCGCAGGCGCGCACCGTCGCTATCAGTGCCCGCAATCGCGCACGTTGTTTTTCGGGGATGTGCCACAGAAATACCGCGACGCCGAACAGGCGGTGCTTGAGGCCATCGACGCGGGGCTGGAACAAGCCAAGCCGGGCAATAAGGCTGAGGACATCGCCAACGCCTTTAACAAGACGCTGAACAAGGCCGGGTTTGAGAAGGACAGCCGCTGCGGCTATGCCATCGGTATCAGCTATCCGCCCGACTGGGGCGAGCGCACGATCTCTTTCCGCCGCGGCGACACGACGATCCTTGAGCCGAACATGACCTTCCATTTCATGCCCGCGCTCTGGCTGGATGATGGCGGGCTCGAAATCACCGAGCCGATCCGCATCACCGAGACCGGCCATGAATGTTTCTGCACCACACCGCGAAAGTTGTTTGTATCCGCATGAGTAAATCCCCCATCACCCCGACCATCCCGCTTGACCAACCCGGCGCGCACCACGGTTTCTTGCGCCTGCCCTACAGTCGCGATGACAGCGCGTGGGGGTCTGTCATGATTCCGATCACCGTCATCAATGGCGGCGACGGGCCGACGGCGCTGTTCTCTGGCGGCAACCACGGCGATGAATACGAAGGGCCGATTGCTTTGCAAGAACTGGCGGCGACGTTGGACCCCTCGGAGGTCTCCGGACGCGTCATCATCTTACCGATGATGAACATGCCTGCCTTCGCCGCGGGCCGCCGCTGTTCGCCCATCGACGGCGGCAATATGAACCGCAGCTTTCCGGGCCGCCCCGATGGCACGGTGACCCAAAAGATTGCGCATTACATTGCGACTGAATTGGTACCGCTTGCGAATGTGGTGCTCGATTTCCATTCCGGCGGGCGCACGCTCGATTTCCTGCCCTTCGCCGCCGCACATATCTTGCCCGACAAGACGCAAGAGGCCGCCTGTATGGCAGCGATGCAGGCCTTCAACGCGCCCTATTCGATGAAGATGCTAGAGATCGACAGCGTCGGCATGTTCGACACCGAGGTTGAGGAGCAAGGCAAGGTGCTGGTCACCACCGAGTTGGGTGGCGCGGGGACTTCGACTGCCAAGAGCGTCGCCGTGGCCCGCAAAGGGGCGCGGAACCTGTTGATCCATGCGGGGATATTGCAGGGCGAACCGGAGGTGGCCGAAAGCATCACGCTCGATATGCCAGACGGGCGCTGCTTCACCTTCAGCGAGGCGAATGCGCTGCTGGAGCCGCTGGTCGATCTGGGGGATGAGGTCACCGAAGGCCAGCCCATCGCCCGGCTCTGGCGCAGTGACCGCAGTGGTCAGCCCGCGCTCACGGCGCATGCGCAGCTGAGCGGTATCCTGACCGCCCGACATGTGCCGGGTTTGGTCAAGATGGGCGATTGCATCGGCGTCGTAGCGCAGGTGGTCTGACCCCGAAGGGTCAGACTGGGGTCACTCGTCGACCGGGAAGTAACAAGCCGCCGGATGGGGCGTGCCTTCGAGAACGGGGCGCTCTTTCCGGCAGACATCCTGCACCTTCCAACAGCGCGGCGCAAAGGGGCAACCCTCGGGGATCGCCAGTGGCGAGGGCAACTCGCCTTGCAGCTTGATGCGCTCTTTGCCGCCTTCGGGATCGGCGCGTGGCGTCGCGGAGAGCAGCGCCGCCGTGTAAGGATGGCGCGGATTCTCAAAGACTTCGTCCTTCGGCCCCTTCTCAACCGCGCGGCCCAGATACATGACGATCACATCATCGGCGACGTGGCGCACGACTGACAGGTCATGGCTGATGAAGAGATAGGCCAGCTGCATCTTTTCCTGAAGGTCCACCAACAGGTTCAAGATCGCCGACTGAATCGACAGATCAAGCGCCGAGACAGGCTCGTCCAACACCAGCACCTTCGGGTCCAGCATCAATGCCCGCGCCACCGCAATCCGTTGGCGTTGACCGCCCGAGAACATATGCGGGTAGCGGTCGTAATGCTCGGGCCGCAGACCGACAAGACGCAGCATCTCGCGCGCTTTTTCCTCACGCTCTTTCTTGGACATGTCCTTGCGGTTGATCACCAGCGGCTCTTGCAGGATCGTACCGATCTGCTGGCGCGGGTTGAGCGAACCGTAGGGGTCTTGGAACACGATCTGCACATGCTGGCGCAGGTCGGCCCAATCCTCAGGCCGTACCTGTTTGCCGTCGAGCGTGAGCGACCCTGCGGTCGGCTCTTCGATCATCGTGACCATACGCGCCAGTGTGGATTTGCCACAGCCGCTTTCGCCCACAACGGCCAGCGTCTTGCCGGGGTGCAGTTGGAAATCGAGGCCCGCGACGGCCTTGAGCGTCTGGGTCTTGCGTAGGAAGCCGCCACCAACCTGATAGTGACGCTCCAGCGCGTCGGCGGTCATTACGGGGGCAGTCATGACGCGACCCTTTCATCGGTGTTAAGCGGATAGAAACAGCGGGCCTTGCCAAGCTCTTCGCTCAGCGGCGGCGGGTTCTGGTTGCGGCATTTGTCGTTGGCGAACTTGCAACGCGGCGAGAACAGGCACCCGGCAGGCCGATCGAACTGACCCGGTACAACGCCGGGGATCGTCGGCAAACGCTTCTCGGTTGCGCGTTCGGGCAAGGCATCCAGCAGCGCCGCCGTGTAAGGGTGGTGCGGCTGGCGGAAGAGCGGCAGCACCTGCTGTTCTTCGATCTTTTGGCCCGCGTATTGCACGCTTACCCGCTCGGCGGTTTCGGCAACCACGCCCATGTCGTGGGTGATCAACACCAGCCCCATGCCCGTCTCTTCGCGCAGGGAGGTCAGCAGATCAAGGATCTGCGCCTGAATGGTCACGTCGAGCGCGGTTGTCGGCTCATCCGCGATCAACAGCTTGGGTTTGCAGGCAATCGCCATGGCGATCATCACACGCTGGTTCATCCCGCCCGACATCTGGTGCGGAAACACCGACAGACGCTTTTCCGGGTCCGGGATGCCAACCTGCTCAAACAGCTCAATCGCCCGCTTGTGCCGCTCGGCCCGGTTCAGGCCGAGGTGAAAGCGCAAGGATTCCTTGATCTGCCAACCCACCGGAAAACAGGGGTTGAGCGAGGACATCGGCTCTTGGAAGATCATGGCAAGGTCATTGCCGACGATCTTGCGGCGGTCGCGGTTGCTCATTTTGAGCAGGTCGTGGCCGTCAAAGGTCAGCTCATCGGCGGTGACAGTCGCCGTCCAAGGCAGCAGGCCCATCAGTGCCAACATCGACACCGATTTTCCCGAGCCACTTTCGCCAACAATGGCGAGGATTTCGCCCGTGTCGACATCTTGGTCGACCGAGTCCACAGCACGGAACTTGCCCGAGGCGGTGGCGAAATCGACCGAGAGGTTGCGGATACGCAGAAGAGACATCAATCAGCTCCGCTTCAGTTTCGGATCAAGGGCGTCGCGCAGACCGTCACCCATGAGGTTGATCGCCAGCACGGTGACGAGGATCGCAAGGCCGGGGAAGGTCACAACCCACCACGCCCGCAGGATGAACTCACGCGCTTCGGCAAGCATGGTGCCCCATTCGGGTGTGGGCGGCTGTGCGCCCATGCCGAGGAAGCCAAGCGCGGCGGCATCAAGGATCGCGGTCGAGAAGGACAACGCAGCTTGCACGATGATCGGCGCAAGGCAGTTGGGCAGCACGGTCACGACCATCAGCCGCAGCGTGCCAGCGCCGACAACGCGGGCCGAGGTCACATAGTCCTTCTGCCGCTCAGACAGCACACTCGCACGGGTCAGACGCACATAATGCGGCTGCAACACGATGGCGATTGCGATCATCGCATTGGTCAGCGACGGCCCAAGGATGGCGACCAGCACCAGCGCCAGCAGCAGCGAGGGGAAGGCCAAGATGATGTCCATGATCCGCATGATGATCGTGTCGAGCCACTTGGGCGCAAAGCCCGAGATCAAGCCGACAATGATCCCGCCAGAGGCGGCGATAGAGACCACGACGATGCCAACAAAGAACGAATAGCGCGCGCCGACAATCAGGCGCGAGAGCATATCGCGGCCCAGCGGGTCGGTGCCAAGGATATGGCTCCACGTGCCACCGTCCTGCCAGACAGGAGGCTGCAACGTCGCGGCGCGGAACTGTTGGGTTGCGTCATGCGGGGCGATCCACGGGCCAAACAGCGCCAGAAAGGCAAAGATGGCAAAGATCCACAGCCCGATTACCGCGCCACGGTTTTCACGGAAATAGAACCAGAATTCGCGCAAGCGGCCGGGGCGCGCGTGCACCATTTCGGCTTCGGCGGAGAGTGCGTCGTCCATTAGCGTTTCCTGATCTTGGGGTTGATGATGCCATAGAGCATGTCAACGGTGAGGTTCACGACCATGACCATGACGGCGATCAGCAGCAGGCCACCCTGCACCACCGGGTAGTCGCGGCGGAAAATGCTGTCGACCATCCACTTGCCGATGCCCGGCCAGCTAAAGATCGTCTCGGTCAGAATGGCGCCCGCAAGCAGCGTACCGACCGACAGGCCGATCACGGTGATGACGGGGATAAGTGCGTTGCGCAGCGCGTGGATGCCGTTGATCCGGCCCGGTGACATGCCCTTGGCGCGCGCGGTACGGATGTAATCTTCGCCCAGCACTTCAAGCATGGCCGAACGGGTCTGCCGCGCGATCACGGCCAGCGGGATGGTGCCCAGTACGATGGTCGGCAACAACAGGTGTCTGACCGCCGAGACAAACGCGCCCTTCTGCCCAGAGGCAATACTGTCGATCAGCATAAAGCCCGTGGCGTCGGGGAAGTAATAAAGCAGATCAATCCGGCCCGAGACCGGCGTCCAGCCCAAGTTGCCCGAGAACACGATGATCAGCAGCAGCGCCCACCAGAAAATTGGCATCGAATAGCCCACCAGTGCGGTCGACATCAGCGCCCGGTCAAAGAACTTGCCCCGGTTCACCGCAGCAATCACCCCCGCGGGCAGACCCAAGGCCACCGCAAAGATCATCGCACAGATCGACAGTTCCAACGTCGCCGGGAAAAGCGAAAAGAACTCATCCCATACGGGCCGTTTGGTGACAAAGGAGTTGCCCAGATCGCCCTGCAGAACGCCGGTAAAGTACTCCCAGAACTGTACATAGATCGGGCGGTCAAACCCAAACTGCTGTTGCAGTTCCAAGTAGCGTTCGTCTGAGATGCCCCGCTCGCCTGCCATGACGACGATCGGGTCGCCCGGCAGCATGCGGATGAAGGCAAATGATATCAGCGTGACGCCGATAAAGGTCGGGATGAAGGTCGCGAGGCGCGACAAAACATATTTCAGCACGGTAACACCATCAGTTCCTTCGGAAAGTTGGTCAGGGATTTGTAGCCATCTTCGGTGATCAGCACGTCATCTTCGATGCGCACCCCAAAGTTGCCGATCTCATAAAGGCCGGGTTCGTTGGTGTACACCGTTCCGGCGGGTAAAGTCATGTGGTTGCCGCGCATGATGTAAGGCGCTTCATGCACGTCGCGGCCAAGGCCATGGCCTGTCTTAGTGCGGATGCGGTCGGCGTAGGGCGAGGCTTCGAGCACGCCGGTCACCACATCGTCGATCTCATGCGCGGTGACGCCTGCGCGGGTTGCGTCGAGGCCGGCGAGGTTGGCGCGCAACACGGTGTCATAAACCTCGCGCCCTTCGTCGCTGACGTGGCCAAGGAAAACAGTGCGGGTGATGTCAGCGGCAAAGCCGTTCTTGCGCGCACCGAAGTCGATCAGCAGCGCATCGCCCGCTTTGACGCGGTAATCTTCGCGCGCTTTGGCATGCGGGCGGGCCGAGCCATCCCCCGCCGCGACAATCGGCGCAAAGGACAGATCATCCGCCCCTTCGGCAAAAACCATCTGCACAAGTTTCTGTTCGATCTCTTTCTCGGTCTGGCCGAGCTTCACAGAGTCGAGCGTGGCGCGCAGGGCACGTTCGGAAATGTTAATGGCCTCTTGCAGGGCGGCAACCTCGGCCTCGGTCTTGATCATGCGCGGCGCAGAGATTTCGCGCTCGGCGTCGATGATCCGCAGATCGGGCTGCGCTTTCTTCAGCGCGTGATGCACAAAGACGCGCATCACTTGGCCCTCAACGGCCAGCGAAGTGATGTTCAGATGCTGGGTCATCGCGGCAAAGGCATCGTCATAGCCTGTCTGGTCGCGCCAATCGAAAACGGCACCCTCAAAGCCAACTAAGTCCCAGCTGCCCAACTCAAGGTTCGGCACCAATGCGGCGGCGGGGCCGCGCGCGGGGATGACCAGAACAAATGGGCGCTCGTGGCTCATAAAGGCATGGTCGACAGCGCGGGTAAAATTCGGGCCGGGCACCAACGCCACGGCGTCCACCGATAGGTCAGCGGCGATATTGGCATAGGCCGACAGGCGATCATTCAGAGAATTGGACAAGGTAGGGCTTCCCGGCGGGTGAGGTTAATAAAATGGGGACGGCACAGAATGCCGCCCCCCTTGATCATAGCGGCAGGGTTACTGCTTCAGGCCAACTTGGTTGAAGATGTGGCCACCCAGCGGGTGCACGACATAGCCTTCAACTTCGGGACGCATGGTCATGTAGACGACCGAATGCGCGATGGTGGCCCAAGGAGCTTGGTCCTTGAAGATCTGCTGCGCTTTTTCGTACAGCGGCGCACGCTCTTCTTGGGTCGGCAGAACCTTGGCTTTCTGGATCAGCGCGTCGAATTCCTCGTTGCACCACTGGGCGCGGTTGGATTTCTCTACACCGTCACAGCCCAGCAGAACCGCGAGGAAGTTGTCTGGGTCGCCGTTGTCACCGGTCCAACCCAGCAGCACCGCGCCATCACGGTCTTTGGACTTGGAACGCTCAAGGTACTCACCCCATTCGTAGGAGACGATTTCAACATCGACGCCAACTTTGGAGAAGTCTTCCTGCATCAGCTCGGCCATACGGCGAGCATTGGGGTTGTAGGGACGCTGAACCGGCATCGCCCAGATCTTCATGGAGAGGTCGGTGACGCCTTCTTCCTCGAGCATCGCCTTGGCGGCCTCGGGGTCATAGTTGTCGTCTTCGATGGCGTCGTTGTAGGACCACATGGTCGGCGGGATCGGGTTCTTGGCGATTTCGCCGGAGCCCTGGAATACCACGTCGATGATCGCCTGCTTGTCGATCGCCATGTTCAGCGCTTTGCGGACATTGGCGTTGTCAAAGGGCGCTACCTGCGTGTTGTAAGCCAAATAGCCAACGTTCAGGCCTTCCTGCTCCATCACGACGATGTCTTCGGCGTCTTTCATCGCCTGAACATCGGCAGGGTTCGGATATGCCGTCACGTGGCACTCACCCGCCTGCACTTTTTGGTAGCGGACCGAAGCGTCGGGCGTGATCGCGAAGATCAGGCTTTCGACTTTGGCTTTGTCGCCCCAGTATTCGTCGTTACGCAGGTAACGGATGACCGCGTCTTTCTGGTAGGCTTGGAACTGGAACGGGCCAGTACCGATAGGTGCTTGGTTCAGCATCTCGGGCGTGCCAGCTTCGAGCATCGCGTCGGCATATTCCTTGGACACGATCGAGGCGAAATCCATGGCCATGTTGGCGATGAAGGGCGCTTCGGGGCGGGTCAGGTTGAAGACGACGGTGTAATCGTCGACCTTCTCGATGCTCTCGACGAGGTCGGGCATGGACATGCCGCCGTAGTATTCCCACGTGCCGCCGGAAACCTGGTTGTAGGGGTTCTCTTCGTTGCCCTGACGGTCAAAGCTAAAGATCACGTCGTCGGCGTTGAAGTCGCGTGTCGGCGTGAACTGGTCGTTGGAGTGGAATTTAACACCCTGACGCAGCTTGAAGGTCACTTTCATACCGTCTTCGCTGACTTCCCAGCTTTCGGCCAGTGCAGGAACAACTTCGGTCGTGCCGACTTTGAACTCGGCCAGACGGTTGTAGATCGGGTGGCTGGAGGCGTCGAAGGTGGTGCCGGCAGTGTAGAGCGCCGGGTCAAAACCCTCGGGCGAGCCTTCGGAGCAATAGACCAGCGATTGGGCCGATGCCGCTGTGGCACCCAGTGCCGTCAGCAGGGCCCCAGCGGCCAGTTTTTTTGTAAATGACATAATTTTCTCTCTCCTGATTGGTTTGTTTTTTGGCAGCGGTTTGTCCGCCGCAGGTGATACGCCCTTACGGGCGAGACGACGCGAATGCGGTGGCTATTGCCCCTTCATTCGGACGTATTCTATTGGCGCCAGCGACCTGTTCGTACTGCATCCGACCGACCCAAAGCATGCGCGCGGGCTTGTCTGTTTTGTTCGACCAAGAATGAGGGCTGCTGCCGAGGTAATGCAGGCTGTCGCCGGGCCGCATGATGTGCTCTCCGCCATCGACGACCTGTGCGATCTCTCCTTCAAGGATATAGATCACCTCTTCGCCCTCATGCACGACCTCTTCCGAGGCATAGCCCGGTGGCACGTTCATGATGTAGGATGACAGCTCATGGCCGGGAAAATCCGCGCCGAGCTTTTCATATTCGATCGAAGACCCCGACACGGCAAAACGCTGACGTTCATCCGCGCGGGTCAGGCTGTCTTGGGTCTTGGGGGTATGGATGAAAAAGCCAACTTCGACCTGAAGCGCGACGGCAATCTGCGACAGGGTGCCCAGCGATGGCGTGGCGAGCCCACGCTCAACTTGGCTGAGATATCCGACCGACACGCCAGAGGCTTCGCCCAACTGCTGCAACGTCAGGGACAACCGGTGGCGCTGCTTACGCATACGCGCGCCAAGTGTGGATACACTATCGCCATTGGCAGTCGGCAAATTCACCCTCCCCGTGAACAGCAATCCGATCTTGCGCCGGATATCACTTTTTCTTGTATCGTTGTGTGAGATTAAAAAGGTTGAGGGTCAACAATAATTTTTTTACTGCGGCGCGGCATGAGAAGAATGCTGCGGCTGCAGGCGGTGGATGTCGTTCTACTCAAAGGATTTTAGCTGGGCCTCATCAATCCGTGCCAATTCACGCGCCGACGGGTCAAGCGGGGCGAAAGAAACGCTCAGGCCGCTTGGGAGCCAATCACATAGCCCGAATCCGGTGCCCTCAACGATGCGCAGATCGCGCGTCTCGGTTAGATCAATGGTGGAGTGCAGCCCGTTAGAGATCACGACAGGTATGCCATGCCAATGACTGACCCGGTTCACGTGAACATGGCCCGAGAGGACCCCCGCGACGCGCTGGCCCTTCAGCATTTCAGCTAAACGGGCACTGCTGGCCTCATCAAGACTGCCCCACGCCAGCGCCTCGGGATCAACACGCGGCGGGTGGTGGATTACCAAGAGTTTCGCCAGCTCGGGGTGACGCTGCAGCGCTGCCCCGAGGAATTCAAACTGCGCGTCGTCCAGTGCTCCGGCCACCTTGCCCGGCACGCTGCTATCCAGCGTGATGACATGCAGATCGCCCTGTGGCGCATCGTGAAAATAGGGCGCATCCGCCAGCCCCGGCGCAAAGACCGCGTTGAACCCGGCGCGTTTGTCGTGATTGCCAAGCGCCAGCACCAGCGGCGCGTGCATGGTGCCCAGTATGTCGCGCAGCAGTTCATAGCTTTGCTGATCGCCCTGATTGGTCAGATCGCCGCTGGCCACCACGAAATCAGGTTGCGGTGCCATCCCGTTGATCACCTCGACCACCCGGCGCAGCGTGGCGGGCGTGTCGCTTTGCAGATGTGGATCGTTCAGATCGGGGTGCGAGATATGCAGGTCGGTCAGGTGGACGAAACGGGTCATGGGCGTACTCCTGCGGCTTTCAGCAGAGTTTTCGTATAAGGGTGCTTAGGCGCGCGCAACACATCAACCGCCGCTCCGCTCTCCAGCGTTTTGCCGTGCTGCAGCACCAGCACCCGGTCACAGATTGAGCCCACCACCGCGAGGTCATGGCTGATAAACACCATGCCGAGGCCCAGATCATCTTGCAGGTCCATCAAAAGGTTAAGGATTTGCGCCTGCACCGAAACATCCAAGGCCGAGACCGCCTCATCCGCGACCAGCAGCGCGGGGCGCGTGATGATGGCGCGGGCAATGGCGATGCGCTGGCGCTGCCCGCCCGAGAACTCATGCGGATATTTCCCCGCGTCGGCAGGGTGCAGCCCAACCTGCGCTAAGGTTTCGGCGACGCGGTGGGTGATATTCTCCGTCTCGCCATTGGCGTGCAGCGGCTCTGCGATGGACCAGCCAATGCGGCGGCGCGGGTTGAGCGAGCCGAAAGGGTCTTGAAAAACCATCTGAAAGCCGCGCCGCAACTCACGCAATTCCTCTGCGGTCAGGCCGTGCAGATCACGGCCCTGAAACAGCACCTCCCCCGCGTCCGGAGCCTCAAACGCCATGATGAGCCGCGCCAAGGTCGATTTGCCCGAACCACTTTCGCCAACCACGCCCAAGGTCTCTCCGGCGCGCAGCGAAAATGCAGCCCCCTCCAACGCCGTCAGCACGGGTGCCCGGCGCAGCAGGCTCTGCCGCGGCAGCTTGTAGCGGCGGGTGAGGTTGCGGACTTCCAAGAGCGGCACGTCAGTCATGGCGTGCCTCCGGCAATAAGTGACAGGCAGCACCGCGCCCCACGTCGGTCTGCGTAAAGACCGGGCGCTGCGTGGCGCATTGGGGCAGTTCGACCGGACAGCGCCCGGCGAAACGGCAGCCTTCGGGCAGACCATGTAGGGGCGGCACAGAGCCCGGAATGGTGGGTAGGCGCCGCCGCTTTCCATTGGCATCCCGCCCCGCCACACTGGCATCAGGCCGCGCGCCCAGCAGACCCTTAGTATAGGGATGCACAGGCGCTGAAAGCACCTCTGCCGTTGGGCCGCGCTCCACCATGTCGCCGGCATACATCACCACGATGTCTTGGGTGGCACGGGCCACAGCAGCAAGGTCATGACTGATGAAAACCAGCGCCATCTCGCGCTCTTGTGCCAGCCGTTGCAGCAGATCGGTGATCCGCAACGCGACATTGGCGTCCAGCGCGGTGGTCGGCTCATCCGCGATCAGCAGCATTGGGTTGCAGGCCAAGGCCAGCGCGATCAGCACCCGCTGGCGCTGCCCGCCCGACATCTCATGCGGGAACTGCCGCAACCGTTGGTCGGGGTCCGGGATGCCCACCTCTTCGAACAGGCTCAGCACCCGGGCGCGGGCCGCGCGGCGCGTCAGGCCATCGTGCAACAACATCGGCTCCATCACCGTATCGCCCACGCGTCTAAGCGGGTTCAGCGCGGCCATCGGCTCTTGAAACACCATTGCCACCCGGCGGCTGCGCAGGCGCTGCCAGTCCCGCTCCGTCGCGCTGGCCATATCCTGCCCATCAATGCTGAGCCGCCCAGTCAGGCGCGCGCTGTCGGGGGCCATGCCCATGAGGCAGAGCGCCAGCAACGTCTTGCCAGAACCGCTTTCGCCAACAATGCCCAGACGGTCGCCGCGCTCAATTACCAGATTGGCGTCACGCAGGGCCGCTGCCTCGCCGAAATGGGCGGAAAGGTTGGCAAGCTCGATCATCGCGCCCGCACCAGTCTTGGGTCGGTGATATCACGCAGCCCATCGCCCAACAGACCGAACCCGAGTACAGCCGTTACGATACAAAGCCCCGGATAAATCGCCAATTGCGGCGCGAGATACATCAGCGTCTGCGCCTCTGACAACATCCGCCCCCAGCTCGACGCAGGCGGCTGCGCACCAAGGCCGAGGTAGCTCAGCGCCGCCTCGGCCAAAATCGCCACGGCAAACTCGATGGTGGCCTGCACGATGATCGCAGCGGCGATGTTCGGCAGAATGTGATCGCGGCTGATCGCAAAGCGCCCCCGCCCGGCAGCCCGCGCGGCGGCGACATAGTCGCGCGTCCAGATCTGGTTGGCCGAGGCGCGGGTCACACGGGCGAAGATTGGGATATTGATGAATGAGATCGCCATTACCGCATTGGTGAGCGACGGGCCAAAAACCGCTGCCAACATGATCGCGAACAACAGCGCCGGGAAAGCAAAGCCGAGATCGGCCAGCCGCATCACCCCGTCCTCAACCCAGCCGCCCAGCGCCGAAGCCAGGAGGCCCAGTGCTACGCCAATGCTGCCGCCCAAAAGCACCGCCACCAGCGCCACGGTCATCGAATTGCGCGCCGCCGCCATGAGTTGCGCCACAACATCGCGGCCCAGTTGATCGGTGCCCAACCAATGCTCCATTGAGGGTGGCGCGAATTTGGTCGAGATCGACATGGTCTGTGGATCATGCGGGGTCCAGATGAGCGACAGGGCTGCGATGCCGACGACGACGCTGACCAAAACCGCACCCAGAAGAAAGTTCGCCGGAAGCCCCCTCATGCCCGCGCCTTTAGCCGTGGGTCGATCACGACATAAAGCAGGTCGACCACGAAGTTCGCCGTCACCACGATGGCGGCAAAGAGCATCACCAGCGCTTGGACGGTGGGCAGGTCTCGGTTCGCGATGGATTGAAAGATCAGCCGCCCGAGACCGGGCAGGTAAAAGACATTCTCGATCACAATCGTCCCGGTCACCAGTGCTGCAAATTGCATGCCGACAATGGTGACGATCGGCACCAGCGCATTGGGCAGCACATGCCGCCAGAGCACACGACGATGTGACAACCCGCTGGCCCGCGCGGTGCGCACGAAATCTTGCCGCATCACCTCCAACGCCGAAGACCGCGTGACCCGCGCCAGCACCGCTGATTGCACCAGCGCCAACGCTACCGTTGGGAGGATTAAAGACCGGATCGCCGCGGCCGGATCAGACCAACCTCCAAACCCTCCGGGCGGCAGCCAACGCAGTTTGACAGCAAAGAGCATGACCAAAAGGATCGACAGCCAAAAGGCCGGGACCGCGATGCCCAGTTGGCTGAGGAACATTACCCCCCAATCGCCAGCGCGACGGTGCTGCGCTGCGGCGGTGATGCCAAGGCTCAAGGCAAGTACCAAGGTCACCAACATCCCCGCCACGGCAAGCGAAATGGTCATCGGCAACCGCTCTGCGATCAACTCAGCCACAGGTACGCGGAAGGAATGACTGAGACCGAAATCCCCCTGCAGTGCGTTCCAGACCCAAGAGAGATAGCGCGCCACTATAGGCTCATTCAGCCCCAACTGATCGCGCAGCGCGGCCAGTGCATCGTCACTGGCATCCATCCCAAGGATCGTCAGCGCCGGATCGCCGGGCAGCACGTTCATCACGGCGAAAACCACAAGCGACACGGCCAGCAGGGTCAGCACGAAACCAAGCGTGCGGCGGAAAAGGAAATAGGCCACGGGGTCAGGTCCTAAGGCCGCGGCAAATAGGGGGCCACGGCCAGTCAGAAATCAATTGGCGATGCTGACGCCCTTAAGCGGCATGTAAAGTACCGGCGAGGAGGCCCAGTAGCCTTCGACCTCTTGCCGGAACACGCCCAAAAGCGGCAGTTGGAACAGGAATGCGTGGACCGATTGATCCGACAGCATTTGCTGACCCTGCTTTAGCAATTCGTCGCGCTTGGCCGGGTCAACCTCTGTCGTGATCTGCTCCCACAGGGCTGTCATCTCGGCATTGTCATAGCCATAGAAATAATCCGGCCCGCGGGCGAAATTGCCCATGTCGTTGGGGCTGGTGTGGGCGATGATGGTCATGTCGTAGTTTTTCTTCTTGTAGACCTCATCGATCCAAAAGCCCCATTCGACGTTCTCTACCTTGGCATCAATCCCGGCTTCGGCCAGTTCGTTCTGGATGATCTCTGCCGAACGGGTGGCATATGGGAATGGCGGCACGCGCAGGGTCATGGTCTGACCTGCAACGCCTGCATCCTCGAACATCGCCTTGGCTTTTTCGGTGTCATGCGGATAGGCGCCGGTCAGGTCGACATAGGCGGTGCCATGCGGGGGGTAGAAGCTGCCGATGGGCACGGCTTGGCCATACATCGCGCCCTCGATGATCTCTTCGCGGTCGATGGCCGTGGCCACGGCGCGGCGCACGTCGACATTGTCGAAAGGCGGCTTGGCGTTGTTCATGGCAAGGATCACTTCGCCCTCGGTCGAGCCGACGTTGACGCGGAATCGCGGGTCGGCTTCAAACTGCGGCAGCAGTTCCGGTGCGGGGAAACCGGGGAAGGCGTCAAGTTCCTCGGCCATCATCGCGGCGGTCGCGGCAGCGGGGTCCGAGATGAAGCGAAACACCACCTTATCCAGCGCCACATCAGCCGCATCGCGGTGATCGGGGTTTTTGACCAGTGTCAGACGGTCGCCACGGGTCCAGCTATCAAACTTGAAGGGGCCGGAGCCCACCGGGTTGGCATTGTTGCCCTCTGCCGTCTCGGAAGCGACGATGGCACTGTCGCCCTGCCCCATATTGAACAGGAAGAACGCATCCTTGCCGCTGAGCGTGATTTCAACTGTTTGCGGATCAATGGCTTCGACGTTCGTGATCGGCTCGAAAATATCCTTGGAGGGGTTTACGCTCTCCTCACCCATGGCGCGGTCGAAGGAGAAGACCACATCGTCGGCATCCAGCGCGCTGCCATCGTGAAACATCACGCCCTCCGCCAGATGGAAAGTATAGGTTAGCCCGTCTTCGGACACGTCCCAACTGGTCGCGAGGTTCGGCTGCACTTCGCCATTCTCGGCCACGGTGGTCAGCGATTCAAAGACGTTTTGCGTCATCATACTGTCGATGGAGGCGGTGGCATCCGCCGTTGGATCAAGCGAGGTCGGCTCTTGCTGCATGCCGACGACAAGCTCAGCAGCGGCAGCGGCAGCGGCGGACGCCATGAGGCCAAAGGCCAGTGTCAGCGCGGGAAGGGTTTTGGTAAGGGGCAGGTCAAACATGGGGCAGCACTCCTGTTGGCAGGAGCATCAATCGAACCGGCAGACCGGGCGCCCCTTTTTAACAGACTGCGCCGGGCGGGGGCATCCGGTCAACGGCTTTGCGGCTCGGGCGGAAAACTTCATGCAATTGCAACATACTGGCGGGTTTTCCCGCCGCGGCATCCAACCTTGAATTCGCCTGTATCCGCCCTTTTGCCCCGTTGCAGGCGGTGCTAGCCTTTGCGCAAAGGGGACGACTATGAACACCTCCACAACCGGTTTTGACTGCATTGTCATCGGCGCGGGCATTGCTGGCGCCTCTGTCGCGGCGGAACTGGCCAGTGATCGGCGCGTGCTGCTGCTGGAGCGGGAAAGCCAGCCCGGCTATCACACCACGGGCCGGTCCGCCGCGCTGTTTACCGTGACCTATGGGCCTGAGGTGATCCGCGCTTTGTCTCGTGCCTCTGCCGCGTTCTTCAACAACCCGGCCAGCCCGTATCTGGACCACCCGCTGTTAGAGCCGCGCGGGGTGGTATTTGTCGCGCGGCAGGACCAGCAAACCTCACTCGCCCGTACGGCTGAAGAGTTAGGACCGCATGTCACCCCGCTTACCGGGGCCGAGATCGAAACCCTCGTGCCACTGCTGCGAAAGGGCTATGCAACAGCCGGGCTGCGCGACGGGTCGGCGGCAGATATCGACGTGAATGGGCTGCACCAACATTACCTCAAGACCTTCCGCGCAGCAGGCGGCGTTTTGCAGACCAAGGCCGAAGTGCTGTCGCTGCGCAAAGACGGCGATTGGCAGGTCGAAACCCCGCAGAGCCAGTTTCACGCCCCTGTCATCGTCAACGCCGCAGGCGCATGGGCGGATGAGATCGCGACGATGGCCGGGCTCGCCCCCGTGGGCCTGAGCCCGAAACGCCGCACGGCGCTGACCGTGGCCCCGCCCGAGGGCGTGGTGCCAGACCGCTGGCCTATGGTGGTGGATATTGATGAGCAGTTCTACCTTAAGGCCGATGCGGGCAAGCTGCTGATTTCTCCTGCAGACGCGACCCCCTCCGCGCCCTGCGATGCGCAGCCCGAGGAATTGGACGTGGCGATTTGTATTGACCGGATCGAAACCGCATTTGATCTCAGCTTGCGCCGGATTGAGAGCCGCTGGGCTGGTCTGCGCAGCTTTGTGCCCGATGGTGACCCGGTCGCGGGGTATGATCCTGAAGGAGAAGGGTTCTTTTGGCTGGCGGGGCAAGGCGGTTATGGCATTCAAACCGCGCCCGCTCTGGCCCGCGCTGCCGCCGCTCTGGTACGGGGCGAAGATATCCCCGGCGACATCGCCGCCGAGGGGGTTACTGCTGCGGCCCTCGCACGGGACCGCGAAGGGCTGGCTTAACCGCCCATTCCAGCTTCGGCTTCGATCTGCTTGCGCGACTTGCGCGCGCGTTCAGTCGCCGATTTCAGCTGACCGCAGGCGGCCATGATGTCTTCGCCACGCGGTTTACGCACGGGCGAGGCATAGCCCGCGTTATAGACAATATCCGCAAACGCGCGAATGCGGTTGTTCGACGACCGCTCGTAAGGCGAACCGGGCCATTCGTTGAAGGGGATCAGGTTGATCTTGGCCGGGATGCCCTTAATCAGCTCGACCAAGCGATGCGCGTCTTCGTCGCTGTCGTTCACGCCCTTCAGCATGACATATTCAAAGGTGATCCGCTCGGAATTGCTGACCTTGGGATAGGCGCGTAGGGCATCGAGCAGTTCTTCGATGTTCCAACGCTTGTTGATTGGCACCAGCTTGTTGCGCACCTCATCGGTGGTGGCGTGGAAAGACACGGCCAACTGGCAGCCGATCTCGGCGGCGGTGCGGTGAATCTCGGGCACGACGCCGGAGGTCGACAGCGTGATGCGGCGGCGCGAGAGCTGGATCCCCTCAGGGTCCATCGCAATCTTCATCGCATCGCGCACGTTCTCGAAGTTATAGAGCGGTTCACCCATGCCCATCAGCACGATATTGCTCAAAAGACGGGCCTCTTCGGTCCGAGTGCCGGTTTCAGGCCATTCATCCAGATCGTCGCGGGCCACCATGACCTGACCGATAATCTCAGCGGCGGTGAGGTTACGCACCAGTTTCTGTGTGCCAGTGTGGCAGAAGGAACAGGTTAGCGTGCAGCCGACTTGGCTCGACACACATAGCGTGCCGCGGCCCTCTTCGGGGATATAGACCACCTCAACTTCGTGCCCGCCAGCGATCCGAACAAGATACTTGCGCGTGCCGTCTTCGCTTTCCTGCCGGGTGACCACCTCAGGCACTTCGATCACGAATTTCTCTGCCAGTTCAGCGCGGTAGCCTTTGGCAAGGTTGGTCATGGAGTCGAAATCGCGCACACCCCACTGATAAATCCACTGCCAGATTTGCCCCACACGCATCTTCGCCTGCTTCTCAGGCGTGCCGTTTGCGATCAACACATCGCGCATGGCGTCACGGGTCAGACCGACAAGGTTAACCGGCCCCTCGGGCAACTTGCGGGGAAGGGTCATCACGTCTTGGGTGATGGGCGCGGAAGCGGACATTGCAAAGACTCACAGGCTAGGGATGGGTCTCTATATAGGGAATGACGCGATTTGCAAAAGGGTTTGCCGAGAGTGGGGGCAGTCCGGCCGCCCTGCCCGGCTCTAGTAACCCTTCTTGCTCATCCGCAATTCGCCTGTCGCCAGAACCGGGGCCGCATCCAAACTATCGACGTTCAGCATCGCCGCCACGCGCTCAAGCGAGGAGACCAACTGCGCCTGCTCCCAATCGGCCAGATCAGCAAAGGCCCGGACGTAACGTTGCTGTAAGGCGTCAGGCGCCTCTTCCAGCACGTCCTCCCCCTGATTGGTCAGAGTGATATTGGTCTGCCGCCGATCCTGTGCCGAGGTGAGCCGTGACACCAAGCCCCGCGCGACCAGCTTATCGACCAACGCGGTGACCGTGGCTTGGCTCACCCCCATCTGGGTGGCGAGGGCTTTGGCCGTCGGGTCTTTCTTCTCGCCGACGATCTGCAAAACGCGCAGTTGTGCCGGGGTCACCCCAGCCGCCTGCGCCAAATCGCGGGCATAGAGCTCGGTGGCGCGCAAAATGCGGCGTAAGGCGATCAAACTTTCGTCGACCCGGTCGGGATGTTTTTGCGTCATGGTGCATCATTGCACATTGGGAGCATTCTCAGCAATCGGTCAAAACCGGCCTGAACGCTTAGTATAGCTAAGCGAAACCCGTCAATTTCGTTCGTAAAACGAAACAAATATGCACAGGTCTATGGTCCTGAAACAACGCTATAAGCGTATTTTGAGGTATTTTGCTTTGAATGTTGAAGTATCACCGGACATGCCCTACTTAGTTTATCGAAACAATAAGGGAGCCCCGAACGGATGCAGAATGAACTCGACATGAAAAAAGCCCGCACACCCAAACTGCGCAAGCCAAATGCCGAGGACGGAGCCGCCATCTGGCGGTTGATTCGCGACTGCAAGCCGCTCGACGAAAACTCGCTTTACGCGAACCTGATCCAAGCCGACCACTTCCGCGACACTTGTGTTGTGGCTGAGATGGACGGCGACATCGTGGGCTGGATTTCTGGCCATATGATCCCTGCACAAGACGCCTTCTTTGTCTGGCAGGTTGCCGTCAGCCCCAAGGCCCGTGGCCTTGGCTTGGGTAAAACCATGCTGATGGAACTCGTGAACCGCGATGAAACTGAGGACGCCAAGACCCTCAAGACCACGATCACCCGGGACAATGACGCCTCCTGGGGGCTGTTCCGCAGCTTTGCGAACCACGTCGGCGGCGACCTTTCGGATGCCCCACACTTTACCAAAGACGCCCATTTCGATGGCGCGCACGACACCGAACATATGGTGACGATCACGCTGCCCGAGACTGCCGCGCTCAAACGCGCCGCGTAATTCGCAGCTGACAATTCACACGACAGACTCTCTAGAAGAGAAAGGATATTCCTATGCCTAAGGACATGGCACAGAACACGACCATCTTTACCCGCCGCGAGAGCGAAGCGCGCTCCTATTGCCGCGGCATGAACGCCGTTTTCACCCGCGCCAGCGGATCGGAAATGTTCGACGAAGAGGGCAACCGCTACATCGACTTCCTCGCCGGCTGCTCCTCGCTGAACTACGGCCACAACGACCCTGACATGAAGTCGGCTCTGGTCGATCACATCACCGCAGACGGCATCGCCCACGGTCTCGACTTCCACAGCGACACCAAGGCTGCCTTTCTAACCGCCTATGAGGAGAAGATCCTCAAGCCGCGCGGCATGGACTATAAGGTGATGATGACAGGCCCGACCGGCACCAACGCCGTCGAAGCCGCGATCAAGCTGGCGCGCAAAGTGACAGGCCGCACCAACGTGATCTCCTTCACCAACGGTTTTCACGGCATGACCATGGGCGCGCTGGCGCTGACCGGCAACAAAGGCAAGCGCGGCGGTGCGGGCGGTGGCTCGCTGGCCGACGTGACGCATATGCCGTTCGAAGGCGCGCTTGGCGAGAATGTTGACACGCTGGAAATGATCGACGCGATGCTGTCGAACCCCTCTTCCGGCATCGATGCCCCTGCGGCCTTTATCTTTGAGCCGATCCAAGGCGAAGGCGGTCTGAATGCCGCATCTGACGCATGGATGCAGGGCATCGAGAAGATCGCCCGCAAGCATGGCGCGCTGCTGATCATTGACGACATTCAGGCCGGTTGTGGCCGTTCGGGCAGCTTCTTCTCCTTCGAGGCCTCCGGCATCAAGCCTGACATGATCACCCAAGCGAAATCGCTGTCGGGCTTTGGCCTGCCCTTCGCGGCCCTGCTGATCGCGCCTGAGCATGACATCTGGAAGCCTGCCGAGCACAACGGCACCTTCCGCGGCAACACCCACGCCTTTGTCACCGCCCGCGTCGCGATTGAGAAGTTCTGGTCCGACGACAAATTCGAAAAGTCGCTGGCTGAAAAAGCTGTGGTTCTGACCACCGCGCTGAAGGACGTGGCTGACTTGATCGATGGTGCGACCCTCAAGGGCCGCGGCCTGATGCAGGGCGTCGACGTTGGCTCTGGCGAACTGGCTGGTGCGATCTGTGCACGTGCCTATGAGCTGGGCCTCGTGATCGAAACCTCGGGCGCGCATGACGAAATCGTCAAGTATCTCGCCCCCCTCACCACGCCGGAGAAGGTCATGCGCGAAGGGTTTGATATCCTCATGCAGGCCACCCGTGACGTGACTGGAAACCTGAAAATGGCAGCGGAGTAACTGACAATGATTGTACGCGACTTTAATAAACTTCAGAACACCGACCGCCACGTTGGTGATGCAAAATGGACCTCGACCCGGCTGCTGCTGGCCGATGATGGGATGGGCTTTTCCTTCCACATCACCGTGCTGGAAGCAGGGTCGGAGCATACGTTCCACTACAAGCACCACTTTGAGAGCGTCTATTGCATGAAGGGTAAGGGCTCGATCACCGATCTCGCCACCGGCGAGACTCATGAGATCACCCCCGGCGTAATGTATGCGCTGAACCTGAACGACAAACACATCTTGCGCGCTGAGGAAGAGCTTCACATGGCGTGCTGCTTCAACCCGCCTGTTACGGGCAAAGAAGTGCACCGTGAAGACGGCTCCTATGCGCCTGCCGAGGAGGTAGCGTAAGTTATATGACCCAACCGTCCCACACTGTCGAAAAAATCGGCGGGACGTCCATGTCCCGCGTGAATCAGCTCAAGGATACGCTCTTTGTCGGTGACCGTAAGGGCACGGACATCTATGGGCGCGTCTTCGTGGTCTCCGCTTTTGGCGGGATCACGAACCTGTTGCTTGAGCATAAGAAGTCGGGCGAGCCGGGCGTATATGCGCATCTGGCCAACGCAAGCAACGATCACGGCTGGCACGAGGCGCTGACCCGTGTCTCGGCTGAGATGCAGCGCGTGCACCGCGAGGTGCTTGAGCACCCCGGCGACATCGAACAGGCCGACGCCTTTGTGTCCGAGCGCACCCACGGCGCCCGCAACTGTCTGATCGATCTGCAACGCCTCTGCGCCTACGGCCACTTCCGCCTGTCTGAGCACATGCTGCAAATCCGCGAGTTGCTGTCCGGTTTGGGCGAGGCGCATTCCGCCTTTGTGACCACGATCATGCTGCAGCGCGCTGGCGTGAATGCCCGTTTCGTTGACCTGTCCGGTTGGCGCGATGAGGGCAACGTGACGCTGGATGAGCGCATAGAGCAGGCGATGGACGGCATCGACCCGCATACGGAAATGCCCATCGTGACCGGCTACGCGCAGTGCGCCGAAGGGCTGATGCGTGAGTTTGACCGCGGCTATTCCGAGGTGACCTTCTCCAAGCTGGCGGCCCTAACAGGTGCGCGCGAGGCGATCATTCACAAGGAATTCCACCTGTCGTCCTGCGACCCAAAACTGGTCGGCGAACATGCCGTCAAAAAGATCGGCCGCACGAACTATGACGTGGCGGATCAGCTGTCGAACATGGGGATGGAAGCGATTCACCCCAAGGCGGCCAAGACCCTGCGTCAGGCCGATGTGCCGCTGCGCGTGACCAACGCCTTTGAGCCGGAAGACCCCGGCACGTTGATTGACGACCGTCAGGCTGAAACCCCTGCGGTGGAAATCGTCACTGGTCTTGATATCGTGACGCTGGAACTGTTCGAACAGGATATGGTCGGCGTCAAAGGTTATGACACCGCGATTTTGGAGGTGCTCACGCGCCACAATGTGCGGATTGTCTCCAAGGTGTCGAACGCCAATACGATCACGCATTATCTGGATGCCTCACTGAAGACGATGCGCCGGGTGGAGAAGGATCTGGCGCAGATCTACCCTGCGGCCGAAATCACGACCCGCACGCTGTCGATGGCCTCGGTCATTGGGCGCGACTTGAGCGGCTTGTCCGTCTTGCAACGTGGCTTGGTGGCGATTGCCGAGGCTGGTCAGACAGCGATCGGCGCAAGCCAAGGGCCGCGCAATGTGGATGTGCAGTTTATCGTTGAGCGTGAGACGCTTCAGCCGGTGATTAAAGCGCTGCATGGGGCCTTTATTGAAGAAGAGGTTGCGGCTCCGCTGTCGCGCGCGGCCTAAGCAGCTTCAGCAGTAATGTACTTAATCGCGGTCCCTCGGGGCCGCGATTTTTTTGTGCTGCAAGGGCCAGCGCCTGCCCGCGGGTCGGCGATCCAACGTGGCCTCGTGCCACTTTATGGTTCAACCGTGATGTGCGTTCGCAATGTCGCACCAAGCTTCACAAAATCGCCTACCCGTCCGAGCGGGCAGGCGATGGCCCGGCGCCTACGGCTTGACTCCGGGCCCGGTGGCACACTTGACCCCACAAAAAAACGGCCCCGCAATCGCGAGGCCGCTTCCATTCAAATCCGGAGCAAATTATCCGCCGCAGCGCTTCGCCGCATCCTCAACCGCCGCCGTGAAACCCAGCAGCGAGAAGGAATCGCTCGTCTGTGTTCCGCGCGAGGAGCGACCGATCAGCTTGGCATCCGCACCGCGTTTCATCGCCGCAATGATCTTGGCGTCATCCGCCGTGGTCGCAGGCCATGCCCACTCCCCTTCGGTGAACAGCTCGTACGTATCCCCGGAAATATCCATCGTCACGGTCGAGCCGGATGCAAAGGGATAACCACCAGTAAAGGCAACCTGACCCTTGGCCTCAGCCGACGGGCGGTAGAATACCATCAACAACGTCTGGCCCCGGTTCACCGCAACCACCCGACCATCGCGGGTGTTCACGACTTCCTTAGGGGTTGATACGCCCCAGCATTCCGTCGGGTTATCTTCTACAAAGACGCTCCAGTCGGTCTTGGCAGCCACCCGATTGGTGCTCTGCTCCTGCGCCACTGCGCCGCTTGCCACAAGGGCGAGCGCCCCAAGTGCAAGACCACAAGTCTTCATCATTTCCATCTGTCCAGCCTCCAGCCGTCCTTGACCTCAACGCATCCACAGACCCCGATCAGGCAACCTTGGGCGGGTTGCTCTCTTGCGGGCGTCTGCTATCTGTTCGACACCAACCACAATAACGGCAAACGCGCGACCGACGAAACCCTGATTGGCAGGTTTTCGCCCAGAAACAGGAAGTTCCCATGAGCAAAGCAGCCCCCTTCGCAGAAATTTGGCGCGGTCCCTTTCTGGAAAGTGTTCATTCCGGGCATGCGGTGATCTGCGATGACAGCGGCCAGATTGTTGAGGCTTGGGGCGATCCTGAGAAAGTGATCCTGCCGCGCTCTTCGTCGAAGATGATCCAAGCACTCCCGCTGATCAATTCCGGCGCTGCCGATGCGGCGGGGCTCAGCACCGAACAGCTCGCCCTCGCCTGCGCCTCGCACCAAGGTGCTGCGATCCACACAGATCGTGTTGGCGTCTGGCTCGACACGCTGGGGCTGAGTGATGGTGATTTCCGCTGCGGCGCACAGGAACCCAATGACCGCGACGCCATGGAAGCGCTAATCCGTGCGCATGAAAAGCCCTGCCAAATCCATAACAACTGCTCGGGCAAACACGCTGGTTTCCTGACGCTGAACAAGCACCTCGGCACCGGGCCGGATTACGAAAAGCCCGACCACGCGGTGCAAAAAGCCTGCCTTGAGGCGTTTGAGACGGTCACGCAGGAAACCTCACCCGGCTATGGTATTGACGGCTGTTCGGCCCCCAACCCCGCCTGCACCCTGCACGGCATGGCCCGCGCGATGGCGCATTTCGCCGCCGCCCCCGAAGGTTCTGCCGAAGCACGCCTGCACGAAGCCATGCGCCTGCACCCCGAACTTGTGGCAGGCGAAGGCCGCGCCTGCACCGAATTGATGCGCGCGATGGACGGCAAAGTGGCGCTGAAAACCGGTGCCGAAGGCTTCTTCATCGCCATCTGGCCTGAGCGCAAACTCGGCATCGCGCTCAAAGCCGCCTGCGGCACCACCCGCGCCGCCGAATGCGCGATCACCGCACTGCTGGTCAAACTCGGGGCATTGGATGCAAACCACCCTGCCGCGCTCAAGCGGATGAACGCGCCGATCACCAACTGGCGCGGGCTTCAAACCGGGATGCTGAAACCCGCAGCCGAACTGGCCTGATCAGCCCGCCCAGAGGTCGCGCCTACATTTCCATCACAGGCGCGACTTCAACCGATCCGCTGCCATCAGCGACCATCGGACAGCCTTGGGCCATCTTACAGGCGCCATCCATGTCGGCCGCCCGTACCACCGTGAACCCCGAGAGTGGATTGGCCCCGCCATCGTCCGCCGTGCCCTGCGCACTCACTGTTTTGGACATGCCGACTGGGTTGCCGGGGTTCACGATATGCTCCCCCAGTTCCTCAAACCAAGCACCCCAAGCCGCCATGGCTTTCTCGCCCTCTTCCTGAGATTCCGGGGTCTTGCCCCCGTGATAGGCAAAAATAAAATCCGGCATCGTTCTTCTCCCTATTGCTATGCGGCACAGGAAAACTGTGCTCAGGCTCTGCCAAGGAGAATGCCACTATTCGGCAAAATGTCGGACAGCGCGGCAGGGCCGGGGCCAGCTGTGCCATGCCCTATTACCGCCACTTCTGCGCTGCGAGTCAAATCAGGCTTTTGTGTCAGCCCGCAAATTCGGTGCGCGCATAGCCCTGCACAAAGAGCAGTGCAGTCAGATCACCGAAGTTAATTCGGATGTCACATTGCGCCGCGACTGAGGGTTTTGCATGCAGTGCCACCCCCATGCCAGCGCGCCCCAACATGCCCAGATCATTGGCCCCGTCGCCAACAGCAATGACGTCATCTTCCGTGATGCCCAGCTTCGCGGTGATCTCTTCCAGCGCGGTGACCTTGGCCTCGCGCCCCAAGATTGGCAGGCCAACTTCGCCCGTCAGCGCGGCTTGGTCGACCAGCAACGTATTGGCGCGGTTCTCATCAAAGCCCAGCATCTCGGCAACCTTGGCGGTGAAGGCCGTGAACCCGCCTGAGACCAGTGCCGCATAGCCGCCGTTGGTCTTCATCGTGCCCAACAGCGCGCCGCCGCCGGGCATTAGGGTAATGCGCTCAGCCAAAACCTTGTCGATGACAGTGGCCTCCAACCCCTTCAAAAGCGCCACACGTTCACGCAGCGCACCGTTGAAGTCCAACTCGCCGTTCATGGCGCGGGCGGTGATCTCTTTCACATGCGCGCCAACGCCTGCTTCTTCGGCCAGTTCGTCGATACATTCCTGCTGGATCATTGTGCTGTCCATATCGGCCAGCAGCATCTTTTTGCGCCGCCCCTCGGTGGGCACGATCACCAGATCGACCCCCATGGATTGGCAGTTTTCCCAAACATCCCAGCGGTTTTGAGGCATCTGTCCAAGCGCGATTTCCGCCGCCTCATCCGGCGCGAGCCAGACCACATCGCCCCCGCCCCAAGCGTTGCGCAGGCTTTCCACCAGCGCCGGGTCAAGCGTGGGATTGGTGGGGGAGGTCAACAAGATTGCCGTGAACATAAGTTTCCGATCCGCATCATTCGCGCCGCGCAAAGCGACATGACCGGCGTCCTAGCGCCATTTTGCGACTTGCGCCAGCCCGGCCTCCCCGCGTATCCCGGCAAGTGGGACACCCTTCCCCAACGAAGGGCGATTATCTGAGAGGGTAGCATCAATGGCTATTACACAACCGGCATCGCGCCCGGACACGAAACCTGTTGCCGTACCGGCAAACCCACGTTTCTCATCCGGCCCCTGCGCCAAAATCCCCACATTCGACCTGACCAAGCTTGCGGACGCACCGCTGGGCCGCAGCCACCGTGCCGCACCCGGTAAGGCGAAACTGCTTGAGGCGATCGAGACCACACGCGAAGTGCTCGGTGTGCCTGCGGATTACCGCATCGGCATCGTGCCCGCGTCTGACACCGGCGCTTTTGAGATGGCCATGTGGTCGCTCTTGGGCGAACGCCCGGCTGAGATGGTCGCATGGGAAAGCTTCGGCGCGGGCTGGGTCACCGATGTGGTCAAACAGCTGAAAATCGAAGCGCAGGTTCACACCGCAGAGTACGGCGAAATCGTCGACATGGCCGCGCTGAACTATGACAACGACGTTTGCTTTACATGGAATGGCACCACCTCTGGCGTGCGCATGGCAAACGGCGATGCGATCCCCGCGGACCGCGCGGGCTTGACGCTTTGCGATGCCACCTCGGCAGCCTTTGCGATGGACCTGCCTTGGGACAAGCTCGATGTGACGACCTTCTCTTGGCAGAAAGTTCTCGGCGGCGAAGCGGCGCACGGCATGTTGATCCTGTCGCCCCGCGCTGTTGAGCGGTTGGAGAATTACACCCCCGCATGGCCCCTGCCGAAAATCTTCCGCCTGACCAAAGGCGGCAAGCTGAACGAGGGCATCTTCAAGGGCGAGACGATCAACACGCCGTCGATGCTCTGCGTCGAAGACTACTTGCTGGCGCTTGATTGGGCAAAATCCGTGGGCGGCCTCAAAGGGCTGATCGCGCGGGCCGATGCCAATACCAAAGCGATTGCCGATTTCGTTGACGCGCATGACTGGATTGATTTCCTCGCCACCGATCCGGCGACACGGTCCAACACGTCGGTCTGCCTGAAGTTCACCGACGACCGGATCGAAGACGGTGCAGCCTTTGCCAAGGCCGTGGCCAAGCGGTTGGAAGCCGAAGGCGCAGCGCTCGACATTGGCGCCTACCGCGATGCCCCTCCGGGCCTGCGCATCTGGTGCGGCGGCACGGTTGAGACGGCAGATATCGAAGCGATGTTGCCGTGGCTCGAATGGGCTTTCGAGACCGAAATCAACGCTTAAGCATTCCGGCAGGCGCGTGACCCCACGCGCCGCCCCTGCCCCCATATTTTTGAAAAGGACCACAAACATGGCTCCCAAAGTACTCATCTCCGACAGCCTCAGCGAAGCCGCCGTTCAAATCTTTCGCGACCGTGGCATCGACGTCGATTTCCAGCCCGATCTGGGCAAGGACAAAGACAAGCTGGCCGAAATCATCGGCAACTATGATGGCCTCGCGATCCGCTCTGCGACTAAAGTGACCGAGAAAATCCTCGCCGCTGCGCCGAACCTTAAGGTCATTGGCCGCGCGGGCATCGGCACCGACAACATCGACAAAGAGGCCGCGTCGAAACAGGGTGTGATCGTCATGAACACCCCCTTCGGCAACATGATCACCACGGCCGAGCATGCCATCGCGATGATGTTCGCCGTGGCGCGCCAAATCCCCGAAGCGTCGGCCTCTACCCATGCTGGCAAATGGGAAAAGTCCAAGTTCATGGGCGTTGAGCTGACCGGCAAGACCTTGGGCGTCATCGGCGCGGGCAACATCGGGGGCATCGTTTGCGACCGTGCGCGTGGGCTGAAGATGAAAGTCGTGGCCTATGACCCCTTCTTGGGCGAGGAAAAGGCCGAAGAGATGGGCGTCGAGAAGGTTGAGCTTGATGATCTGCTCAAGCGCGCTGATTTCATCACGCTGCACGTGCCCTACACCGATCAAACGGCGAACATTTTGGGCCGCGAAAACCTTGCCAAGACCAAGCCCGGCGTGCGCATCATCAACTGTGCCCGTGGTGGTTTGGTCGACGAAGAGGCGCTGGCCGAAATGCTGAAATCAGGCCATGTCGCAGGCGCAGGCTTTGACGTCTTTGCCGAAGAACCCGCCACCGACAACCCGCTGTTCAATCTGCCCAACGTGGTCTGCACGCCCCACCTTGGTGCCGCCACCACCGAAGCGCAGGAAAACGTGGCGCTCCAAGTGGCCGAGCAGATGTCAGACTACCTGCTGACCGGTGCCGTGACCAACGCGCTGAACATGCCGTCGGTCACCGCCGAAGAAGCCAAGGTCATGGGCCCATGGGTCAAGCTGGCCGGGCATCTTGGCGCCTTCATCGGTCAGATGACCGATGAGCCGATCAAGGCGATCAACATCCTTTACGACGGCTCGGTCGGCCAGATGAACCTCAAGGCGCTGAACTGTGGTGTCGTGGCGGGCATCATGAAACGCGCCAACCCGGATGTGAACATGGTCTCCGCCCCCGTGGTTGCCCGCGAAAAAGGCATCCAGATCAGCACCACCAACCAGGACAAATCCGGCGTGTTCGACGGCTATGTCAAAGTGACCGTGGTGACCGAAAAGCGCGAACGCTCCATCGCCGGGACCGTCTTCTCGGACGGCAAGCCGCGCTTCATCCAGATCAAAGGCATCACCATCGACGCCGAGATCGGAGAGCATATGCTTTACACCACCAACGAAGACGTGCCGGGCATCATCGGTACCTTGGGCCAAACCATGGGCGAAAACGGCGTGAACATCGCCAATTTCACCTTGGGCCGGAACACCGCCAAGGGCGAAGCGATTGCCCTGCTCTATGTTGACGATCAGGTGCCCGAGGCGGTCATTGGCAAGCTGCGCGACACCGGCATGTTCCGCCAGATCAAGCCGCTGCAATTCGACGTGGCCTGATTTTACATTGCCAAATTTGAAAGCGCCCCCTCGTGGGGCGCTTTTGCTTTTGCGGGCATCTGGTCTCTGTCCCTTCCCTTCCCAGCCGCTTTGCGGCATCACGGAGGACGCAGAAAGACAGGAATGAATATGCCCAGCCCCATCTATGCCATCGGTGACATCCACGGTCACGCCGCCGAGCTTGAGCGCGTCTTAACTTTGATCGAAGAAGACGGCGGGCCGGACGCGCAGATCGTTTTCTTAGGCGATTACACCGACCGCGGCCCGGACAGCAAAGCGGTGATTGATCGGCTGGCAAACGGCAAGGCCGAGGGCCGCAACTGGACCTTCTTGATGGGCAACCATGACCGCATGTTCAGCTGGTTCATGGAGGATTTTCCGCGCCATGATCCGCTCTTGCTGGTCGAGCTGAACTGGCTGAATCCGCGCTTGGGCGGCGATACGACGCTTGGCTCCTACGGGGTTTCGGTCAGTGGACGGGACCGCATGTCAGACGTGCATGCAAAGGCCCACGAAGCGGTGCCGCAGGCGCATGTTGATTTCTTGAAAACCCTCGCGCTGTCGCATCAAACGCCCGACCATTTCTTTGCCCATGCAGGGATCCGCCCCGGCGTGCCGCTTGACGCGCAGCGCGAGAATGATCTGCTGTGGATCCGCCGCGAGTTTCACGAATTTACGGAAGCGCACCCCAAGCTGATCGTGCATGGCCACACCCCCGTGGACAGCGCCGTGCATTACGGCAACCGCGTCAACCTCGACACCGGCGCGGGCTACGGCAAACCGCTTTGTGCAGCGGTGTTTGAGGGGGATGAGGCTTGGGTACTAACGCAACAGGGGCGCAATCGCCTGCGCCCCTGATTGGCTTAGGTCCAGTCAAGCACCACTTTGCCCGACTGGCCTGACTTCATCGCGGCAAAGCCCTGCTCAAAATCGTCCACCCCAAAGCGGTGGGTGATGATCCCCGAGACATCAAGCCCGTTTTCCAGCATGGCAATCATCTTGTACCACGTTTCGAAAATCTCGCGGCCATAGACGCCTTTGATGGTGATTGCTTTGAACACGATCCGGCTCCAATCTACCGGCGATTTGCCCGGGGGGATGCCCAGCATGGCGATGCGCCCGCCCATGGTCATGGCCTCAACCATCTGATCCAGCGCCTGCTGGTTGCCTGACATCTCTAGCCCCACGTCGAAGCCTTGCTTCATTTTCAAGCGCGGGATCACGTCGGCAAGGCTTTCCTCAGCCACATTCACAGGCACCACATCGGCAACCTTTTCCGCCAACGCCAGCCGGGCGGGGTTCACATCCGTAATCACCACATGCCGCGCGCCCACATGCCGCGCCACGGCGGCGGCCATGATGCCGATAGGGCCAGCCCCTGTGATGAGCACATCCTCCCCAACCAGATCAAAACTTAGCGCCGTATGTACTGCGTTGCCCAAGGGATCGAGGATCGCGCCGATGTCGTCGGAGATCTCATCCGGCAGCGGCACGACGTTGAAGGCAGGCAGCTTGAGGTACTGCGCAAAGGCCCCCTGCTCATTCACCCCGATGCCCCGCGTCGCGGGATCAAGGTGGAACTTGCCCGCCCGGCTTTGCCGCGACTGTTTGCCGATCAGATGCCCCTCGCCAGAGCAGCGCTGGCCGATCTCCAACCCTTCGACATTGCGGCCTAATTCCACGATCTCGCCCGCGAATTCATGCCCGGTGATCAACGGCACCGGCACGGTCTGCGCGGCCCAATCGTCCCAGTTCCAGATGTGGATATCGGTGCCGCAAATGCCGGTTTTGTTGATCTTAATCAGCACGTCGTCGGGGCCGATTTCCGGCACCGGGGCGTGGGTCATCCACAGCCCCTCGCGGGCATGCAGCTTGGAAAGCGCCTTCATTTCGTTGGTGGTCATTTCAGCACCCCGCAGGACTTGCCTGCCACTTCAAACGCTTTCAATGCGCGGTCCAATTGCTCGCGGGTAAGGGCTGCATTCATCTGCGTACGGATGCGCGCCTGCCCGCGCGGCACGACCGGAAAGAAAAAGCCCGAGACATAGACTCCCTCTTCAAACAGTTTCGCCGCCATATCTTGCGCCAGTTGCGCCTCGCCCAACATGACCGGAACGATGGGATGCTCACCGGGCAGCAGATCAAAACCCAGTTTCTCCAGCCCCGCGCGCCAATAGGTGGTGTTCTCAAACAGACGTGCGCGCAGGTCGTCGCCCTGCTCCACCAGTTCCAGCGCCCGCATGCCCGCCATCACGATCGAAGACGGTAGAGAATTGGAAAAGAGGTAGGGGCGCGCGCGCTGGCGCAGCAGGTCGATAACCGCCTGCGGCCCGGCGATATAGCCGCCGATCGCCCCGCCAAGCGCCTTGCCCAGCGTTCCGGTGACGATATCGACCTTAACGCCATGATGCGCCGGGCTGCCCTCGCCCTTCGGCCCCATAAAGCCGGTGGAGTGGCAGTCATCCACCATCACCAGTGCCTCGTATTTCTCGGCCAGCGCCACAATCTCGGGCAGGTTGGCGAGGTAGCCATCCATAGAGAATACGCCGTCGGTGGCGATCATGATGAAACGCGCGCCGTCGTCGCGGGCCTGTTTCAGCTTGGCCTCCAGATCGTCCATGTCGCTGTTGGCGTAGCGATAGCGCTTTGCCTTGCACAGACGAATGCCGTCGATGATCGACGCATGGTTCAGCGCGTCCGAGATCACCGCATCCTCTGGTCCCAACAGCGGCTCAAACAGCCCCCCATTGGCGTCAAAACAAGCGGCAAAGAGGATCGAATCGTCATGACCGAGGAAGCTTGCCAGCTTCTGCTCCAGCTCACGGTGAATGTCCTGCGTGCCGCAGATAAAGCGGACTGAGGCCATGCCGAAACCTTTATCATCCATCGCCTGCTTTGCCGTGGCGATCAGGTCGGGATGGTCGGCCAGCCCAAGGTAATTGTTGGCGCAAAGGTTAATAACCTCGCGGGTGCCGACCTCAATTTCCCCGCCCTGCGGCGTGGTAATCAGCCGCTCGCGCTTCATCATGCCTTCGGCGTCGATCTCGGCCAGGGTGTCGGTGATGTGGTCCAGAAATGCTTTGGTCATGAGTCTCTCCCTTTTGAGGCTCATCTACCATAGCGGAAGCTATTCCGAAATAGAGGATTTCTTGAATAGCGGATTTTATCCGATATACCGGATATTAGGCGTCCTGCACGACCAAGAAGGCCCGCACCGGCCCCGCCGTGGCGCGGATGGCATGGGGCACATCGGCAGCATAACGGGCGGTATCGCCAGCTTGCAATTGCTCAGACCCTGCACCGCTGGTCACTTCGACCGCGCCTTCAAAGACGCTCAAATGCTCCCGCGCGCCGCGGGTATGTGGGGCGCTTTCCAGAACACCAGCCTCGGCGATAAGCAACTCGTACACCTCGTGACGCCCGGCCTCTTCGGGCGGGGATAAGATGCGGATGCGGCAACCAGAACCGAGGTTGTTAATAGTGGGCACCGCGGCGCTGCGCAGCACTTCGATCTGCGCTTCGGTGGGGGCACCATCCAAAAGCCCCGCGAAATCCACCTGCAAGGCCCGCGTGAGGTTCCACAGTGTCGCAATGGTCGGGCTCGATTCGCCGCGCTCAATCTGGCTCACCATAGAGCGTGACACCCCCGACAGCTTGGCCACAGCATCAAGCGACAACCCCTGCCCCTGCCGCGCTTCTTTCAGGCGGGCGGGCAGCTGCGTCAGGATCTTGTCATTGTTTTCCGTCATGGCGGATATGTCGCGCGGCGCTCTGCCCCTGTCAAGCGGCGCTTTGACGGAACGTTCCCCCTGACATTGCAGCACCGGCATCCCATAGTGCCGCCAACGGATAGAGGAGAGCTTCATGTCAAACGATATCGTCATCTTGGGCGGCGCCCGCACCGCCATCGGCACCTTCGGCGGCGCATTGGCCGCGACCTCGCCCAGCACATTGGGCAGCATCGTCGCACGCGCCGCGATGGAGCGTGCAGGCGTTGATCCGGCCCAGATCGGCCATGTTGTGTTCGGCAACGTCATCAACACTGAACCGCGTGACATGTACCTCAGCCGCGTCGCCGCGCGGGAGGCTGGCGTGCCGGATGAGGTGCCTGCGATGAACGTGAACCGCCTCTGTGGCTCTGGCGTGCAAGCGTTGGTTTCGGCAGCGCAGAGCCTGATGCTGGGCGACGCGGATTTCGCCCTTGCCGGGGGTGCCGAGAGCATGTCCCGCGCGCCTTACATCCTGCCTGACGCCCGCTGGGGTCAGAAGATGGGCGATGTGCGTAGCCTTGATATGCTGCTCGGCACGCTGAACTGTCCCTTCGGCACGGGCCACATGGGCGTCACGGCCGAGAATGTCGCCGATGAACATACCGTCACGCGCGAGGAAATGGACGCCTTCGCCCTGCAAAGCCAAGAGCGCGCGGCGGCGGCCATCGCGGCGGGGCACTTCAAAGATCAAATCGTGCCGGTCGATGAGAAGGTGAAGCGCGACATGGTGCCGTTTGACACCGATGAGCACCCCAAGGCCACGACCGCCGAAGCACTGGCCGGGCTGCGCCCCGTTTTCCAGAAAGATGGGCGCGTCACAGCGGGCAATGCCAGCGGCATCAACGATGGCGCTGCAGCGCTGGTCTTGGCCCGCGCCGAAGCGGCTGAGGCCGCCGGGTTGAAACCCCGTGCGCGCATCTTGGGCTACGCCCATGCTGGTGTGCGGCCTGAGGTGATGGGCATCGGCCCGATCCCTGCCGTGCAGAACCTGCTGAAGCGTACCGGGTTGAAGGCTAGCGATTTCGACGTGATCGAAAGCAACGAGGCCTTCGCCAGCCAAGCGCTGGCCGTGAGCAAGGAACTGGGCTTTGATCCCGCGAAGGTGAACCCGAATGGCGGGGCGATTGCGCTTGGCCACCCTGTTGGCGCGACGGGCGCGATCATCACCGTGAAGGCGCTTTATGAATTGGAGCGGATTGGCGGCAAGCGCGCGCTGATCACCATGTGCATCGGTGGCGGTCAAGGCATCGCGCTGGCAATTGAACGTATCGCTTAAAACAAGGCGGGGGCCATATGGCCCCCTCAACCCCTTAAAGCAGCGCGCCAATGAGGGCGATTGTCGTCGCCCCCGTAATGCCCGACATCACCGCCGTCGCCGCGATATAGCGCCAGAAACGCGGGCGGCGCTGCGGCTGCTCTTCGGTCTGACGGTTCAGCGCCTGTTCGACCAGCCCCGGCAGACGTGGGCCAAAGCGGGCCATAACCATCGCCGTATCACGCAGGTCCGACAGCATAGCGCGGGGGCCGAGCGATTTGGTGATGTAATCCGTCACAATCGGGCTCGCGACTTCCCAGATGTTGATATGCGGGTTGAGCGAGCGCGCGACCCCTTCGACCACAACCATCGTGCGTTGCAACAAAATCAGCTCGGTCCGGGTTTCCATGCCGAAGCGCTCGGTCACCTCAAAGAGATACGTCAGCAGCCGCGCCATAGAGATGCGGGTGGCGTCCATACCAAAGATCGGCTCGCCGACGGCGCGCAGGGCGCGGGCGAATTCATCGACGTCTTTGTCGGCAGGCACGTAACCGGCTTCGAAATGGACCTTGGCCACGCGCAGATAATCACGCCGAATGAAGCCATAGAGGATCTCGGCATAGACCCGGCGGGTATAGCTGTCGATATGACCCATGATGCCGAAGTCATACGCGATGATATCGCCATTGGCCGCGACCTTGAGGTTGCCTTGGTGCATGTCGGCGTGGAAATAGCCGTCGCGCAGGGCGTGTTGCAGGAAGAGTTGCAGCACCCGCTCTGAGAGCGCCACGCGGTCATGGCCCGCAGCATCAAGCGCGGCGTTGTCGCCCAGCGGAAGGCCATCCGCCCAGCCCAGCGTCATCACGCGGCGGCCAGAGTGGTTCCACTTGATCTCGGGCAGTTGAAAGCCGGGATCGTCCTTGGTGTTGGCGGCGAATTCAGACGCGGCAGAGCTTTCCAGCCGCAGGTCCAGCTCACCGCGTACGACGCCATCGAAATGCTGGATCACTTCCATCGGGCGCAGGCGGCGCGAACCGGGGGAGAAAATCTCGGCCATACGCGCGGCGAGGTAGAAGGCATCGATATCCTTGCGGAAGGCCTTTTCGATGCCCGGACGCAGCACCTTCACGGCAACCTCTTCGCCCGTTTCGGCCATGCGCGCGTAGTGAACCTGCGCGATGGAGGCGGCGGCGACGGGTTCGCTGAACTCCGAGAAAATAGCGCTGACCGGTTCGCCCAGTTCCTGCTCAACCGCCTTGCGGGCAAGGGCAGTATCAAAGGGCGGCAGCTTGTCTTGCAACACGCGCAGTTGCACCGCCAGATCATCGCCCACCACGTCGGGCCGGGTCGACAGCACCTGACCGAATTTAATGTAGGCGGGGCCAAGCGCCGTCAGCGCGCGGGTCGCAGGCGGCATGGTTGGGTCGCCTTTGTATCCCAGCCATTTGAACGGCAGGCCAAGCGCACGGGCCACGAAGCGCAGCGGCGGGGAGGCATCAAAAGCATCCAGCACCACATTCATCGCTCCGGCACGTTCCAGCGTGGCGCCGGTGCGGATCAGCCGCCAGATGTTGTGAGGTCCGCGCATCAGATTTTCCAGCCCGAATGCAGCGCCGCGATGCCCATCGAGAGATTGCGATATTTGGCTTGCCCGAACCCGGCAGTGCGCACCATCGACAGGAAGGTCTCTTGATCAGGGAAATTGCGGATCGATTCGACCAGATATTGATAGCTGTCGCGGTCGCCTGCGATGGCTTGGCCCATGCGCGGGATTACATTGAAGCTGTAGAGGTCGTAGGCTTTCTGCATCGCGGGGTTGGGCAGCTGGCTGAACTCCAGCACCATCAGACGGCCACCGGGGCGCAGCACGCGGTAAGCCTCGTTCAGCGCCTCTTGGGGGCGGGTCACGTTCCGGATGCCGAAGCTGATCGTGTAGACATCGAATGTATTGTCGGGAAACGGCAGCGTCATCGCATCGCCCACCACCCAGTCAAGGCTGCCGGTCAGGCTGTCGGCCTCCGCACGCTTGCGGCCTTCGACCAACATCGGCTCGGTCAGGTCCAGCACCGTGGCATGACCGTGGCCCGCGCGGCCCAGAAACTTGAAGGACACATCGCCAGTGCCGCCCGCCACATCCAGCAACTTCTGACCGGGGCGCGGAGCAAGCCAATCCATCATCGCCTCTTTCCAGACGCGGTGGATCCCGAGGCTCATCACATCATTCATGATGTCGTATTTGCTGGCGACAGAGTTGAACACGCCCTGCACGCGACCTGCTTTTTCATGTTCGGGAACGGTCTCGAACCCGAAATGGGTGGTTTTGTCAGCGTCCTGGGTCATCTGCTCTTGCGATCCTCTGGTTCAGTCCCTTGTTATAGGGTGCCGGGGGCTAGGGACAATGCGTGCCTTTTGTCACAGGCAAGCGAGAGGGGAAACCGAGATGCCGGAACTGCCAGAGGTCGAAACCGTCCGCCGGGGGCTGGCCCCCGCGATGGAGGGGCAGGTGATCGCCCGCGCCGAGGTGAACCGCCCCGATCTGCGCTGGCCCTTCCCCGACCGGATGGCCGAACGGTTGACCGGGCAGCGCGTGTCGCTGCTGCGGCGGCGGTCAAAGTATATTCTGGCTGATCTGGAAGGCGGGGAATCGCTGCTGGTGCATCTGGGGATGTCTGGCCGGATGCTGGTCTCGGGCGACCCATTGGGGCAGTTTCAGCACAACCACCCGGCGCCCGAGAAACATGATCATGTCGTGTTGCATATGGGTAACGGTGCGCGGATCACCTTTAACGACCCGCGCCGCTTTGGCGCAATGGACCTGCTGAACACCGCGGACGCCGATGCGCATAAGCTGCTTGCCTCGCTCGGCCCGGAGCCCTTGGGCAACGACTTTCACGAAGCGCATCTGGTGGCCGCGCTGAAGGGGCGCAACATGCCGATTAAATCGGCGCTGCTGGATCAACGGATCGTCGCGGGTTTGGGAAATATCTATGTCTGTGAAGCGCTTTACCGGGCGGGCATCCATCCGGCGCGCAAGGCCGGGCGCATCTCGGCGAGCCGCATCGCCGGGCTGGTGCCGATCATCCGTCAGGTACTGGCAGATGCCATCACGGCGGGGGGATCGTCGCTGAAAGACTTTCGCCAAGCGGATGGCGAATTGGGCTACTTCCAACACAGCTTTGATGTCTATGGCCGGGAGGGCAAAGCCTGCCGCCGACCGAGTTGTGACGGCACCATTGGCCGCATTGTTCAGGGCGGACGGTCCTCCTTCTATTGCCCGCGCTGCCAAAGATAACTTGAAACATGGTTGCCGCGTGGTATGCACAGTCCCCTGAGCGCAACAACAAAGAGCATTCTTGATGGCTTACGAAACGATCACCGTGGACGTGGACAACCATGTAGCCTTGATCACCCTCAACCGCCCGGATGCGCTGAATGCGCTTAACGACGCGTTGCTGGGTGAGTTGGCCAAAGCGCTGAAAGGCGCGCAGGAAAACGACAAGGTGCGCTGCATAGTCATCACCGGGTCAGAAAAGGCATTCGCTGCCGGGGCTGACATCGCAATGATGCGCGACAAAAGCTTTGTCGACGTCTTCATGGGGGATCTCTTCACGCCCGAAACCGATCAGATTTTGCGCATCCGCAAGCCGATCATTGCAGCGGTCTCTGGCTATGCCCTTGGCGGCGGCTGCGAACTGGCAATGATGTGCGATTTCATCATCTGCTCGGAAAGCGCCAAGTTCGGCCAGCCTGAGATCAACCTTGGTGTTGTAGCTGGTATCGGCGGCACCCAGCGTTTGACCCGTCTGGTGGGCAAGTCCAAAGCGATGGATATGAACCTGACAGGCCGTTTCATGGACGCCGACGAAGCCGAGCGTTCGGGCCTTGTTTCGCGCGTGGTACCGGTGAAAAAACTGATGGAAGAAGCCATGGCCGCCGCTGGCAAGATCGCCGAAAAATCCATGATTTCGGCCACCGTGGTCAAGGAATGTGTGAACCGCGCCTATGAGGTGCCGCTGAGCGAAGGCCTGCTGTTTGAACGCCGCATGTTCCATTCGCTGTTCAACACCGAAGACCAAAAAGAAGGGATGTCTGCCTTCCTCGAGAAACGCGAAGCGCAGTTCCGCGACAAGTAAGCGATTCTAGGGGCGCGGCTTGCATTGCCGCGCCTGCTGTCTTATAGGCAGCCTCAATACATGCGCGTGCAGCCCGCTCTGGCTAGAATCACCTGCCCTTTGGGGGCCCGGATTTCCGGTAGGGTTGGCGTCACGCATTGCTACGCAACAAAATGAACCCGAAGGCTGATACTCATGGCAAATACAACACAATCCGCAAAGCGCGCACGTCAAAACGAAAAGCGTTTTGCGATCAACAAAGCACGCCGTTCGCGCATCCGTACCTACATCCGTAAGGTCGAAGAGGCGATTGCCTCCGGTGACAAAGAAGCGGCAACAAACGCTTTGAAGACCGCCCAGCCCGAGCTGATGCGCGGTGTTACCAAAGGCGTTTTCCACAAAAACACTGCTTCGCGCAAAATGTCGCGCCTGTCCGCACGGGTTAAAGCACTGGGTTAATCTGGCTCCACAGCCAACCCTTTGAAAGACAAGAGGCGCCGCACTGCGGCGCCTTTTTTCGTGCAAGTGCAGCGGGAAAACCACGGCTAAGATTCTTTTCAGACAATACATGAGTCAAGATTGAAGATGTGTTGAAGCGGACCTGAAACAGTTGCTACCAAAGGTCCAGCGATTCACTTCGCTTGGGGGGACAGGCCCTGAACACGGCGTCAGCCAATTGGCAGAATGCCAACTTCAGGGGGGTGCGGATGACCGTTAAAAGCGGTTCGACGCACTGTCGTGAATGCTGCTGCCAGCACGTTTACCCTGTCGATGAGAACACGAACGGTTCGTTCAGCGCCTCTTGCGCCGGTTTACGGTGTGATAGGCTCATGGGCAGGCCATTCTAGCAAAGTCCGAAGGACACAGGTCGGTTACCCGCGTGGGACCGGGTGGATGATCTGTTGCCGGGTGAAACGAATATTTAGGGCCGGGACTCACTCGGCCCCTGTGCGAAAAGCAAAGCGGGACGTTAGGCACG
>NZ_CP084952.1:0-7500 GCF_022788655.1 Sulfitobacter indolifex
ATGATAAACGTACTTCATGATAAGCTACGCAAGGACTCCGGAAGGCTATCGCAGGCGCTCGACAATATGTCGAAGCTCTTTCTCGCTCCGAAAGAAGAGAAGACCCTCAGGGCGTTCTCGGCGGCGGAGGTTGCAGAGCTGCTTCGGGTCAGCGGAGGCTACCTGCGCAAATCTCATTTTGAAGGCAAAATTCCTGAAGTTGCCCAGAGTACTGGGAACAAGCGCTCGTACACCGCTGAAGACGTTCTGAAGGTCCGAAAGATCCTCGATAAGAACGCCAAGGATCCCCATCATTTTTTGCCGGGACGCAAGCCTGGTGATAAGCTACAAGTCTGGTCGACCGTCAATTTTAAAGGGGGCAGTTCGAAAACGACCTCCTCGGTCCATCTTGCATTTCGACTTGCGGCTCGTGGATATCGCGTTCTCTGCATAGATGCCGATCCCCAGGCTTCCCTGACAACCTTCTTTGGATATCAGCCTGAGTTGGACTTCAAGGAAGGCGGAACGCTCTATGACGCACTCCGCTATACAGACGGTGATACGATCCGCGTGCCTATCACAGATGTGCTACGCAAAACCTATGTGCCGAACCTCGACCTCGTACCGGGCGGCATCATGCTATCTGAGTTCGAGACCGAAACGCCAATGGCGCTCAGCCGCGGCGAACAGCCCGTTTTCTTCAACAGGCTGGGGGATAGCCTCCGTCAGGTCGAAGACGACTACGATATCGTCATCATCGATTGTCCGCCACAGCTGGGCTATCTGACCATGGCGGCCGTATGTGCGTCCACATCTCTACTGATGACCGTAATCCCTGAACGGGTCGATCTTGCCTCCGCAAGCCAGTTTCTCAACATGGCCTCAGGTGTGCTTGAGGTCATTCACGGAAACGGCGGCGTCGCAAACTACGATAATTTTGCCTATCTGTTGACCCGCTATGATACCGGAATCAGTACCCAAGTCGATCTTGCTGAGTGGATCCGGCAACTGCTAGGCGATAGCGTGATCCCTACCCCTTTCGTGAAGTCCTCGGCCATCAGTGAAGCCGGGCTCTCGCAAAAGACGATATTCGAGGTAGATTTGGCCGGCGCCAAGAACCGAAAGACCTATAACCGCGCGCTTGAAAGCGTCATTGGCTTCTCAAACGACGTAGAGAAGATGATTCAGGCCGCTTGGGGAAGGAAGGTAACCGATGAGACGTGATCTGCTCGCTAAAAGCCTCAGTCAACTCAATGAGGCGCCTTCTTCACCCGATTCTCTCGCAAAGACCTCCTCCCCTATCGTGGAGGAGGAGCCTAAAACGCCAAGCGGACCCAGGTCCTTACAAGCCATGTCCAATGTATTGAGCCAGGTTTCTTCGCAGGCCGCTCAAATGGTGGATACACGTGAGATCGCGGATTCCGCGCTGCAGGACCGTTTTGATACGAGCGATGGGCTAGACGATCTGATCGCATCGATCCGGGCTTCGGGACAGGAGATCCCGGTTCTGCTACGTTATAGGCGCGGCGCCGGTCAGCGGTATGAAGTGGTCTATGGGCGGCGGCGTATCGCGGCTTGCCGTGAACTTGGCATCCCGGTGCGCGCGCTCATCCGTGAAATGGAAGAGCGCGATGCCCTTAAATCGCTCGCACGTGAGAACTCCGCGCGCCTTCAGCGGAGCTTCATCGAACAGGCAGTTTTTGCAACGCGTCTGGAAGAGTACGGTTTCGATAAAGATGAGATTTGCGGGCTCTTGGCGGTCGATAAAACTACATTGAGCCGCCTCTCTACCGTGGCCCGTGACGTGCCAATCGAGGTCATCGAACATATTGGCTCCGGCCATGAAATTGGCCGTCGGCCATGGATGGAACTTCGCAAGGGCCTCAAAGAAGCTGCTGTCCGTGATACCAGCAAGCTGCTTGAGATGATCCCCGACGAGGAGGACCCTCTTAAAGCTTTACAGGGCCTCATTGATGCGCTTCGAACAGCCACCTTGGGCGAAGAGACGCAGCATTATGAAGCCGCCCCGGTGAAGCGCTCGAAACTGATGACCGTCGGCGATAAGCCGGTTCGCTTCGTCAAGAAGCGCGGGAAGATCACCATCGAGACAACGGAGGAATATGCAACTGATTTCATCGAATACCTTGAGGACAGGCTTCCTCAAATATTTGACAGCTGGTCAAGCGATTTAACCTGCGGCACAAAAAGGTAAGTCGCTGATTTTAAAGGATTGACCATGGTCAATCTATCGCCCCGAACGACAATAAGAGCCATAACGGCCATATAGCAACCATAGAGAAGAGCAAAGAGAAAGGAGGCAGACGCAGCGCAAAAAGAAACCCCCCGAAACCGAAGTCTCGAAGGGTCCCATAAGATTTAAGCACCTCATGGATACCTCGCTAGAGAATCGTTTGCAACACCGTTTTCGGTGGATGGTATCTCTTTGCCGTCTGAAAATTCATGATACAGGCTACAACCACGGTAATTCATGCCGGGGAGCGGAGGAGCTATGCCCCTACCCGCCCTGGACCAGCACCTCAAGTAACCCGTCGCGATCTCATGACCGCGGTCAAAAGCAGCTCACCGAGCAATGGGATGACGCCAAGTACAATCCTTGTTCTTGAGGCGCTTTTGAGCTTCCTCCCCTGTCGGGATCGCGAAACGGGTAAAGAGGCCCCCCTTAACCCTAACGATCTTCTCGTGGTTTATCCTTCGAATAAAGCCATCTGTGAACGCGCCAACTGCATGAATGATCGAGTGCTTCGGCGTCACATCGCGAAGCTCTGCGATATCGGTTTCATCACGCGCAAAGACAGCGCCACCGGAAAACGCTTCCCGCTTCGGGTCGGCGGCGTTGTGCGTGACGCCTTCGGCTTTGATCTGTCCCCCCTCCTCCACGCCTACCCCGAGCTGGTAGCGGAGGCGGCAAGGCTTAATCTTGAGGCTGAACAGCTTCGCTCGATGCGCTCCGTAGCGCTCGCATTTCGGGCTGAACTTCTACGCGCACATGAACAATTGACCGCGGCACAGGCCAGCTTTCTTACTGAGGTGAAGAAAATCTTGCGGCGCACCTCATTGAAGATTGAAGAGGTGTCAGCTCTTATCTGCGAGATGCGGGCGCTGAAACCTGCCGTTCAAGCGCCTCTCCCTGTGACGAAAGAGGACCGTCAGGTTTCTCAAGCCGACCGCAGCGTCCCCTGCCCTGCCCCAGCGGCCGTCGATCAGCTGCGAAACGCTCAGCTCAATGCGATTACCTTCCAAGACATTCGCTGCAGTAAAAGCCTTGCCGGTGATCGGCTCGAGGGTGGATCTGAAGCGGCTCGGTCAGGCCCTTCGCCACGCCGAAAAGTCAGTGTTCAGCGAGATGCCTGCCCTCAAAGCCGGCTTGCGGAGACGCCGAAAGAGTCCGGCAGGAACGGCCAAATTGTCCGCCAAGTAGAGTCCTTAAAGATAGATCCTACTATGAATGCACCCGATGAATATACGCGGCTTGTCAAAGCATGGGAGCGTTGCCCAAATATAGCCAGCCTCTACCCGGATGCTGTCCAATCACCGTCTCGTCTACGGGAAGCGGTTTTTCTTTTTGGATCCTTTTTGAGTTTGAAGAGTGAAGCCTTGGCGAAAGGTGTCGCTTCAATCGGATGGCCGAACATGCTCAGAGCATTGGAATATCTGGCTGAGAATGCGATACGCATCAAATCACCGCCCGCCTATTTCACTTCGATGATCGAAGGCTTCATCGCGGGCAAACCGGTCGCAGGCATGCGATGATCCTGGGCATGGACAAAATTGACCGCGGTGAGTTCGACCAGATCCGAAGCGGTGATGCCTTAGGTAGCGGGGCGTGCCCCAAATTGACCACGGTCAATCGCGATCAAATGGAAATCTCTAAATTGTCGGTTTCAACTGAGAGCGCTTTAGACTTCGCAAATGCGGTCGGAGCTTCAGCCGGAATGTCTGGCGTGATTAGCGGAATCTGTTTACCGGTATTAAGCTTACCGTCGATCTTAATCGTGATCCGCCAATCGGTTTCCCACGAATGTTGCGGCCCCCCGGGGCAAATTGAATTTACTGACCTGAAGAAACAGATATTCTCCAAGTCGCAAGCTTCAGCAATTCTTCGCCCTACAAAATCGGACTTGGCTCGCAGCAGCATCATCGTTGAATCCAGCCCAGTTCTTTAAACGGGTCTTCTAATAGCCGGGACACTCCGGGGGATGGTAGGTTTCGAGCTTCAGTTCCCGATATTGGAGGGGTTGTTTTAAGAGCTTTAGCCGGGCCGGTGAAAAAGGACGCCGCATTGTCGAATTGACCGCGGTCAATTTTAGATGTCGGGCAGATGACCGGCTCGGCCTTCGGGCTCAGCCACATCGAGATTGGGGTTTGCTCTGACACGCTTTCAAGCGCCTGAGCATGTGTGAAGTCCAAAATTTGACGTGGAGATTCCAGCCAGCCGCCGGCATGAATGCGCAGGCTCACTCCGTGCGGCCGTCGTTTATTATCATAAAGGTTCGCAAAGCGTCCGTTCTTTTAGCTCAGAGCGGTGTCGCCGTCTGTGAACAAAGGTGCCGGGTTGGTCGGAGGTAGGTCAATATTGACCGATAGGAAAACCGCAGTACCGTCAAAGCTCTAATTCAGTCAAGCTAGCTAGGAGGGTAGGGCAAGCGCTTTCTTTTCTCACTCAGCCTCCCATTTCTCATAGATTAATGTACCGCGGTCTAGATGAACTGAAACCGGTCCGTGGGTTCAAAGCTGGGCCGAGAAGGGCCCGCGCGCGAAGACGTCGCAATCATCCCGATAGACCACAGCACCATCGACCTATGTGTTTTTATCTGTGTGGCGAAGGAAAGTGTAGAGCTCTTTGTAGGAGCCGCGACCGACCGCATGCGATAAAAAAGCGTCCTATTGCTCACCGGCTTTGGCCTCGAGCGCCTACAGGAGCTGCGCCGCGTCATCGTCACTCATAACCTCCTGGACTGAGATCAAAGCCGCGCCGGCGTTGATAGCAGCGGGTCCTTTCGGCCGAAGCGTTCCCGAGCTGCTTCTGGACATAGCGCTCATAAACCTCTGCCGAACTGGCGAGGCTTGCACGCAGCGAATGACCGGAAAACAGCGCGAGCCGGTCCTTTTCGGGGAGGTCGGACCGAATTTCGGCGTCCAGGACCGTGCGCTTGATCACCGCAGGTCATGCTTGTCGTTCGATCTCGCCTCAGATGCCCATTTGCCAGCCTGCGAGGTGCCAACAAAAACCGGACCGAAGTAGATCTTCGCGAAGTGCAACCATTGGTCGATCGTATGGAACGAGCAGGTCCGCTCCTCCGAGCCGAAGCCGATCTCGACCTTACGCCAACCGGTCTTGTCATTGAGGGTGAGCAGGGCGCCTTTCTCAAGGTTCTCGATCCATCCACCACTATCTGGTGTGCCGTCCTTGCTCACATCAAGGCTAACAATTTACGAACGGCGGAGACCGCCTGCATAGCTGAGCAGCAAGATGGCTCGGTCGCGGAGACCCCGCAGATCGTAGGACAAGCTGGCGATCTTCGCTATAAGATCCTCGGCCAAGACAGGGGCAATGAGGCGATCCTTGCGGTTGAGTTCGAATCCGCGCTGCGGGTCGTACCATGCAAGGCCGGACAATCGGCGCTCGATTGTGGAAACCAATAGAGCCGGGGTCGCTCCGGCCGGAGCGACCGGAGCGGCCGGGGCGGTCAATCGTTCCAGAGTCTGCGACATGTGACGGGAGTGCCAGAGTGTTGGTGTGCGAGGTCTCCTGCGCCTCAACCTCGTCTCGGGGCGGGTTTTCGGGGTGTTCTGCCATGGCGGGGAAGGTTTTTCGAATGGTCCAATAATCTAATATTATTGGACATAAGTAGGCGCGACAAGGTAGGGCGGTTTTGTCGCTATTTGCTGGCACAAAGAGCCGTCTCAATGTATGCCTCGCGCATGACCTTTGCCCGCGCCAATCTAATCGAGTCCCTTGTCACGCTACCCCGGATGCCTGCCTGGGTCACTTCCGAACGTGTCGAAACCCCTGCAGATGTGGCGTTTTTGTCGGGTGCGGCGCTTGCTCACCTGCATCAAGTGTTGGCACGGGACGAAGTCCCCAGAGCTTTGTTGCGGGAACGTCTTGCGCTGCGTGCCGCTGAGGCCTGAGTGACGTTTTCTGGCCGTTCTGAGCGGGCCCGGGACTTGCGGGACGCGGTTCACCTGCTGCGCCCGGGCGATCTACCGGGACCGGCAGGGGGAGGCTATTTGGCTTGGCGTCGCGCAGTCGAGCGGCCGGTGTCAGTTAGGGCTCTGAGCCGCGCTGTACCGACCCTTGAGCAGGAACAGATCGCTATGTGGCTCGACGCGGGGCAGGGGGCGCCGGTCTCCCGTGCGGCCATGGTGTTGGAGATGGTCCTGACCGATGCGCCGCGGGGAGAACTGTCGGGGCTTATCTTGGCGGATGCGGCCCTCGCGCAGGCGCTCCGCTGGAATGATCTTGTGCCGCTGTTGGCCCAGGGTTTGAGCCGTGCTGACTTGGGAAAGCGCGGGAAAGACCTGCGTCTGGCCTGTCATAGCGCAGTCATCTCATCGGCCGCTGAGGCCGTGCGGCTCTCCGCCGACCTTGCGCGTCGGACGGCGCATCTGAAAGCAGTCGCCCCGAAACTCCGGGCCAAGGCAGCAAAGGAGGCAGTGGAGATTTTTTTAACCCGTGACGCCGTGACCCCGTCCGCGTTGCCTTTGCCAGATCGGGCGGCGCGGCGGCTGTGTGATCGTTTGATTGATCTCGGTGCGGTGCGTGAATTGACCGGCCGTGAGACGTTTCGGCTCTACGGGGTTTAGGTATGGCAAAAGATCGCCCCGCGTCAGAGCTCGACCGCGAGCTTGCCGACCTGCCGCCCGAGCTGCGCTGGCGCGAGTGGATGCGTCGGATTGAGGCGGTGCTGTTCGCCAGTGCGTCGCCTGTTGGACGCGATGATTTGGCGCGGGTGGTGGGGCAGGGGGCGTCGGTCGACCTGCTGGTCGAGGACCTTTCCGGAGACTTCGAGGAAAGGTCTTTTGAAATTGCTCAAGTTGCCGGTGGGTGGATGTTTCGGACGCGGGCCGCTTATGGCCCCGCGATCCGCCTTGCTGCGGACGTAGATGATCAGCTTACGGACCTGGATGCGTTCGACGTCGCAGTCCTCGCCGCCGTCGCCTACCAGCAACCAATCACCCGCGATGGGTTGATGGGGTATTGTCACGTTAACTCGCCGAGTTTGCAAGTTGACATGCCGGACGTTGATCAAGGGGCATTGGCCGCGGATTTTCACGCCTCGAATGCTTCGAGCCGATGGTAGCGGATGGTGAGAGCGGACCGACAGCGGGCTGGTACGGAGAAGCAATTGCGGGTTGCGGACGACAGAGAGTCGATGCGCTGCTACCCACCCGGTGATCGGAAGCCCTGCATTTCTCGCTCTCGTTTTTGAAAAGGCAAATGGCTGTTCTCTGCGCGGTTATTCAGCCCCTTGTGTAACCAATGATCAAGGCTAGGCG